>CADCUU010000068.1 GCA_902805995.1 uncultured Rubellimicrobium sp. | reverse complement strand
TGGATCCGTGCGCGGCCGCTCGTCTGGCAAAGCGGGAACGTCGTCGTCACCCATGCGGGGGCCGACCCCACCCGCCCGATCGCGGAGCAGGACGCGAGAAGTCTCCTGTGGGGGCATGCCGCCTTTGGGAAGGTGCCGCGGGCGGACGGGCTCTGGGTCGCTCACGGACACCGGATCTCGCCCGAGCCCCGGTCGGAGGGCGGGCGGATCGCGGTGGACACGGGCGCCTATGCGACGGGGCGGCTCACGGCGGCTCTGATCGCACCGGGGACGCTGCACTTCCTGTCCACCTGAAGGCCCGGGCCGTCAGAAGAACTGGCCGACCTTGCTCGCGTTCTTGGCGAACAGCGCGCCGAGGCCTCCTGCCCTGTTGGTGCGGAGCGCGCGATAATCCTCGCGGCTCTTGCGGAGGATGCGCTCCAGCGAGCGGTTGCTTTCGCCGCCGAGGCGCATCCTGACGAAGATCTCGGGGATGTGGACGGCGCGGAAGCCGGGCTGGCCGAAGTAGCGCAGCACCGCGTCGAAGTCGGCCGCGATACGGAAGCTCGTGTCGAAGACGCCATGCCGGTCGAGCACACGGCGGCGCAGGAACAGCGTCGGATGCGGCGGCATCCAGCCGCGCCGCAGGAGCGCGGGCGTGAAGGGACGCGAGCGCCAGGTCCGGATCACGCGCGAGGGATCGTTGCGCGCGACGTAAACGAGGTCGCCATAGACGGCGTCCACGGCTGGGTCCGCAAAGGCCGCGGCCACGCGGGCCAGGATGTCGGGGGCGGCATACAGATCATCGGAATGCAGCAGGCCCACCACCTCGCCCGTGGTGCGCGCGAGACCCCGGTTCAAAGCGTCGTAGATGCCGGAGTCGCGCCCCGAGACGAGCCGCGTCCTTTCATCCGCCAAGCGGCCCAGCACGTCGAGAGTGCCGTCGGTGGAACCGCCGTCCTGGATGACATGCTCGTAGTCGGTCCAGGTCTGCGAACGCAGGCTTTCGACGGCCTCCCCCACAGTGTCGGCCCGGTTGTAGACGGCGGTGACGACGGAAATCAGCATGGCACTTCCTTTTCGCTCGGGCGCGGCCCGGAGGATCAGGGCTCCGGCGTGGCACCTAGCGGAAACCCGTCACAGGCTGAAGGGGGCGCGGTGCCCGGATCATAGGCGACCCAGGGGCCCGCGACGCTGCCCGGGGTCCCATCTCCGCCCTGTGGGGGCACTTCAGCCTTTCCGGACAAGGGGTTCGGCCTAGATCAAAGCGGGGAAGCCGGCCCGTCCGGGGCGGCCCCGAGCCACACAAATCGAGAACGGTCAGACCATGATGAGACGGACTCTTCGACTTGCTGCCGGCCTGGCGCTTGTGGCGCAAGGCGCCTGGGCACAGGCAACGGTGCCCGCCGAGACGATAGGCCAGGCCGGGGGCCTCAACTTCCAGAGCGGCCTTGTGGCGGAGAACCTGTCCGGCCTCGCGCCCCAGCATACGCAGCAGGCGTCGCTCGCCCCGGGCCGGGTCGCGGTGGAGACGGACCCCGCGCGCATCCGCTCGGGCCAGACCTCCATCCGCATGCAGATCCAGCCGGGCGATTGCAGCGCGCGGATCGGCGGCGGTCAGCCCGACGACTGCGCCTCGGGCAACGAGCGCATCGAGATCGGGAGCGGTCAGCCGGCCTCGGGCCTTTCGCTCAGCGCCTTCAGCGTGATGCTGGGCGGGGATTTCCGAAACCTCAGCTCCAGCGCGCCGGCCATCGGCCTCGTGCAGTGGTTCCAGCAGAACGCGGGCGCCTGCTTCGCCGTCCAGTACAACGCGTCGCAGGAGAACCTGTACATCCGCAACCGCTGCACCAACGGCAGCTACAACACCGCCGAGCCCGAGGACGTGGCGCTGCGGGGCGGGGCCTTCGACCGCTGGCACGAATTCGTTGTGCTCGCGAACTGGTCCAAGGGCGCGGACGGCCTGTTCCGCGTGCTCCACAACAACAACCTCGTCTACGACTTCCGCGGCCCGACCTTGGCGGCCGAGGGCGGCGACACGGTGTCGGAGCGGTTCTCGATCCTGAGGCAGAACGGCTTGGGCGCGCATTCCAGCGCCTCGACACTGTGGCTTGACGACGTGATCCGCGCCGGCAGCATCGAGGAGCTGGAGCAGCGCTACGTCTTCGATCGCGCCAATCTGGGCGTGCAGTGAGCCGATGAAACGACCCCGGCGGCCGGGTGATCCGGCCGCCGGGAGTGTTCGACTACAGGTGGCCTGAGATGCTCGGGCGTTTCCGCCTTGGGGCAGGACGGCGCTTTTAGCGGGCGCCCTGCCCCACTCCGTCAGGCCAGCGCCCTCACCACAGGAGCGTTTGGTTCCCGCCGAGCTTGGAGTTTGCGAGGGGGCGGAACTCCTCGACGAAGCCAGCGAGGCCGGGGTCGTCGAAGCGCGACAGATAGGCGTCGGCCCAGGCGAGCTCGAAGCCTTCCAGCTCGTCATCGCCTTCGAAATAGGTCTGCGGCTCGCCCGCCTTCTCGTTCACGAGGTCCGGGTTCCCGAAAGCCGCGGGGACGAAGGCCACGATCCGGTGCATCGCGCCGTCGCAGACCTCGAACAGGTCCGTGCCGCCCTCGGACAGCATCGCGGCGGACACGACGAGCGGCGCCACGGCGTGAAGCTGGTACTGGAGGGCGCGGGGCCCCCGGGCCATCTCGAGCGGGAGCGCACCGTCCTCGTCGGCCTGGCAGGCCACCAGCTCTACCGTTTCGGCACCCCAGGCGGCAATCTCCTCGTCACCCGTCGCCTCGGCCACGGCGGCGGCGGCAAAGCCCGCCCAGGCGCGCAGGTTGTTGCGGCTCGCGTTGGTCGGGGCGTCCTCGCTGTCGAAATACTCCATGCTGGCCAGCATCCGCTCCTCCAGCCAGCCTTCGACGGCCGCCTCCCGGGCGGGATCGGCTTCGGCATGCAGCTTGGCAAGGGCATAGGCCATCGCGATCCCTGCAAGCCGCGACGGAGAGGAGATCTGCGCGTTCATGGTCGTGAGGTCGCTCAGCGCGTCGGCCTCGGCCCAGACGTGGATCGCATCGACGACGCAGCTTGCCGCCTCGACGGCGTCCTCCCCGCCCTCCTGCGCGCGGTTGGCCCCGCGGGCCAGCGCCTCGATGAAGTCGTCGACCGGGCCCAAGGCCTCCTCCACCTCGGCGTTCGACGCCTCGTCGAGGTCGGAGCGGTCCTCGCTCTCGGCCGTGTAGCGGCTTCCGTAGTCGAGGCCGATCACCGGCTCCGGCGCTTGGACGCAGGTCTCGTTCTCCTCCGGGGCGGGGGCCTCGGCGGGCTCCGCGACGAACTGGTCCTGGGCTTGGGCGGGGATCGTCGCCAGCAGGCACAGGGCGGCCGCCAGGGCGGCCGTCGAGGTCATGGCTGGGGTCATTGAGAGATTCCTTGGGTTTGCAGCAGCCGCACGGTGTCGACGGCCTCTTCGTATCCTGCCTCGGCGGCGCGGAAGAGCCAGTCGCGCGAGGTGTCTAGCGAGGGCTCCACCCCCAGGCCGAAGGAATAGGCGCTGGAGAGGAGGTACATCGCCTCGGGCTCGCCCTGCTCGGCGGCGGAGGTCAGGAGGCTGGCGTATTCGGCAAGGTCCTCCTGCCCCTGGGCCTCGGACTGGACGATCTTGGCGAGTTCGAGCTGGCCCGCAGAGCTGCCTGCCTCGGCGGCCTGCTCATAGAGGGCGCGGATATCGACCTGCGCCTGGACGATCTGCTGAACCTCGGGACCGGCGCGGCGGACGCGGCGCAGAACGTTGGGCACGTCGGCGACATCGGATGCCCCGATCAGCTCCACAAAGAGCGCGGCCATCTGGTCGGGCGGCAGGTTCAGCGTCTCCGGCTGTTCCTGCGCGATGGAAGCGAGGCGCAGCAGGGCCACACGGTTGCCCCGCTCCCGCTCGGCGGTGAGGAGGTTCACGGCGATCTCCATCGCATCCGGGCGGGCGCTCAGTTCGCGGTAGGCGTCGGCCACGGCGACCAGCTGCCAGCCGACATCCGTTCCGGCGACCTGGGCGATCTCCAGCCAGCGCTCCACATCGTCCTGGCGCCCAATTGCATGAAGCTGCTCGGCCATCGCGAGGGCGGAGCGGGCGTCGCAGGGGATCACCGCCCGCACGCGGCCCATGTAGTCGTCGCGCGCGGCGTCATCGGGCAGGTAGGGCAGCGCGAAGACGAGCGCCGCGGCGTCGCCGTTGGCCTCGATGATGTCGCGGTGCTCCGTCCAGATCTGTTCGCGCGCGGCAGGATCGTTGCCTTCCAGAGCCGCCAGCGCCTCCAGCCCGATGCCGAAGCCTTCGGTGGCCAGGGGCTCGGCGAGGGCGCGGATCTCGGCCCCCTCGTCCTCGGTCACGCCGTCATCGAGGAGAGCCTGCAACAGCGCCTCGCGCGAGCCCGCCTCGTTGGCCTCGACGGCTTGGCGAAGGAGCGCGACCGCCTGCTCGACAGCCTCGGGCGACATCGCCTGGGACATGGCGCGACGGGCCACCTCGGTCAGGGGGCCGGAGGCCGCGGCGGCGGAAAGCCGGGCCAGCCGCTCGGGATCGGGGGACAAGCCCGCCTCGTCGGCGTAATCGAGGAGCACGGCATAGGCGCTCGACCGGCCCACGAGGGCCTGGGACTGCGCACGGGCGACGATCTCCGCCGGATCGTCCTCCGCCGTCGGCACGACGGCGGCGTTCCCGGCGGCATCGCGCATCTTGCGCCAGTAGTTGGCATGCTCGGCATGAGGGGCCGCCGGGCTGCGGCAGGTGAGCGCCTCCACGAGGTCGTCCATGCTGGACGCGCTGCCATTGGCGAGCACGGTTTCCTGGAGGACCGTGGTGAGGGTCAGGAACTCCTGGTAGGTCTGGGCATAGCGGAAATCGAGGTTGGCGAGGCGCGAGGTCGCTGCCAGGTCGTCGGGCTCGACATCAAGGGCGCGTTCGTAGAAGGAGGTGGCCGCAGCCTCCCCCGCCCAGCGGCCCTGCTCCTCGATCATGAGGTCGCCGAGCTTCACGAGACCCCAGGCGGGGGGCTCGGGCATGGCGGCGATGCTTTCCAGAAGCTCGCGGCGGCGCTGGAGGTCGGCCTCGGTCGGCGCGTCCAGACCTTCGATCAGGGCGGCAAGCCGCAGAAGGCCCTCGTAGTGCCCCGTCTCGGCGGCGGCGGCGTAAAGGTCGCGGGCGCGGTCGAGGTTGCGTTCGGTCAGCGCCCCGATCTCGTAGACGCGGCCCAGTTCCGCCTGCGCGTAGGGCAGCCCGCCCTGCGCGGCCTGCTCCAGATGCGCGAGGAGGATGCCGTTGTCCTTCTCGATCCCCTCGGCGCGCATGTGCATCTGCGCGACCTGCCAGGCGGCGTTGTAGTCGCCCAGATCCGACGCGAGCCGGTACCACTGCTCGGCCAGGGGCACGTCCTGCTTGACGACCTCGCCCAGGCGGTAGGCCGAAGCGATGCGGTTGATGCGGTCACAGATTAGCTCGTCCACGTCCCCCACGAGGCCGCCGAAGGCCAGCGTCACCGCGAGGGTCGGATCGATGTCCCAGCCCTCGACCTTTGTCCCGTCGGAGGTGATGCCCGCAAGCTCCAGCAGGGCCTCGCTGTGACCGCCATAGGCGGCCGAGACGAGGAGCTGCTGCGCCCGCGCCTCGTCCTGCGGGATGCCCACGCCTTCGCGCAGGAGGCCCGAGGCAAAGTGCTGCGCGCCGGGCGAGGTCTCGATGCCGGAGGCGAGGAGCCGCTCCACGAGCCGCTCCTCGTCCAGGATCTCGGGACGGCCCGCCGCAAGGGCGAGGTCGATCCGGTCGATGAGCCATTCACGCTCGATGTAGCCCTGGTCGGTTTGCCGCAGGAGCGTGAGGGCCTTCTCGATTGTGTCGAACCACGCGACGGCGTCGGTTTCCCGCAGGATGCGGAGATCGCGCCGGATCAGCTCGGTCGCGCGGCCATCGAGCACGGCCCCGTCCCAGGCGCCCCACCGGGCGAGCACGTCGTGTACGGGCGGGCGGGGCACGCAGACCTCGCCAAGTTCCACCTCCAGAGGCAGGAACGGCACGTCGAGGGGGACGGGCTCGGCCATGGCCGTGGTGAACAGCAGGCCGCATGTCACCGTCGCCGCTGCGCGGAGCCAGGCGGTGAGGGAGGATCGGAGCGGAGTCATGTCGGCCTGCCTTCTTGTCATTCGGCGTAGGTGTTGAGTTCGGCCTGCGCCTCGTAGGCGCCCGGCTCTCCGGTCAGGACGACCGTGGTGCCCGCGGAGCGGACGAGTTCGACGCCGGCCACGTCGGCCACCGTCTCCTCGCCGTTGCGCAACTGCAGGTCGAGCGTGAGCGGCGCGCGCAGCGCCACGGCGGAGGTGGCCTTCGGCGCAACGCCCTCAATGGCCACGGCGTTCGCGCTGGGCACGAAGACGTCAACGGCCGCGATGTCGGACAGGTTGTAGAACACGAGGTCCGCCTGCGCCGGAGAGCCGGTCACGCCGTCGGTCAGGAACTCCCCGCCCTCGGCCGTGACGACATAGGAATAGTGCGTATTGGCCTTGGCCTCGACGGTGGTCTCCTCGCCGTCGATGCTGACGGTGATGGGACCGGGGGCCACTTCCAGATAGGGCGTGAAGCCGATCTCGCCGGCCTGAAGCGTCTGGTCGCCGACGGCGATGGCTTCCTCGCCGGGCGTGTAGACGCGCAGGAAGGCCGCGTCCGGCGCGGTCGGCGCGGGATAGAGCCCGTCGTCCTGGGCGAGGGCCGCCCCGGCGATCAGGGACAGAGCGGAAGCTCCGGCGAGGGGGAGCAGGCGGATGGCGTGGCGGATCGTCAAGACTCGGTCTCCTTGTTCATGCAGATGGCGAGCCCGGCATCGTCGCTCACGGCCCGGTCGAACCGGACCTCGACCTCGGAGATGCCGGGTTCCCAGAAGGGTTCCATATACTGGTAGAAGTGGCGGCTGGGCTCCAGGCGCTGGGTCCTCTCGATGGACGCCTCCACGCGGAGCCCTTCGGCGTTGGTGAAGCCGATCTGGATGGCACGGCCCATGACGCTGCCCGTATCGGCGCGGACATAGGAGTCGGCAGGCAGTTCGCCATCCGGGATGCGGGCCGCGAGCGTGTTGGCGTCGACGCGCTCGGCCTCCAGCGGCGTGCACTGGTCGGTCGCGGACGCGATCAGCTCCCGGATCGGCAGTTCGCCGAATTCGCCCAGGTTGTTGTAGAAGGGGTTCTCCCAGACGATGTACTTGGGCGGGGCAGCCAGGAATTCGTCCGACATCATGTAGGACACCATCGCGCCGTACTGGTTGCCCCCCGTTACCGCGTAGTTCACGAGGTCGAGCCCCGTCGCTTCGGCCAGGAAGCCGTCGAAGTTGAAGGCCTCGGTCCGCGACATGGAGGTGCCGACGAGTGCGATGGCGGGTCCGCCCGCCTCGGCCGCGAAGATGCTGCCCGCGTCCACGGAGGCGGCCTCGGTCACCGTGGTTTCGAAGGCCAGGGTTTCCGAGGGCGGGATCGTGTCGCGGCAAAGCGCCTGGATCTCGCGCCGGATGGGCGAGAAGACCTCCTGCACGCCAAGCTCCACCGTTTCGTGGCCGGTGCTGGGGATGTCCGCGTAGCCGGGCGTCTCGGCGATGGCGAGCGCCGTCGCCTCGGCCACGGCACGCGCACCGGCGGAGGTCCAGTGGTGGTCGGTCGGGATGAAGGCCATCGCTCCTTCCGGTAGCGCGAGGAGCGGCGACAGGGCATCCACCGTCAGCACGCCTGCCGCCCGGAGGCGTTCCAGCATGCCCATGTAGCCCTGCGCGGCGATTTCGTGGTCGTAACCGAAGGCGACGGCTTCCTCAGGCAGGTTGTCGGGCATCGCCAAGGCCTTCGTCGGCA
>CADCUU010000067.1 GCA_902805995.1 uncultured Rubellimicrobium sp. | reverse complement strand
CCCCGGCGGGGCGTGGTAGGGCGGCGGTGATTCGGCGCGCCGGGAGGGGTCCGGAGCGTCCGCCTGCCAACGCCCAGATTGCGGGACAGGCGGTGCGCTGGCGCGTTCGGGGCGGGCGGCGAAGGTCCGGGGACGGGTCCCTCGGCGCGGGGCGGCCTCAGCCCGGGGGCGTGGCGGTCGCGCCCCAGAGCGGCACGGTGGAGATCGACATCTTGGCCGAGCCTTCCGTCAGCTCGGCGGCGTGAGCGAGATAGACGAGGACCTGGTTCTCCTCGTCGTAGATTCGGGTGACGCGGAGCGACTTGATGATGATCGACTGCCGCTCGGAGAAGATCTCCTCGCCCTCGGGGGAGGTATCGATGTCGCCGAGTTCGATCGGGCCGGTCTGGCGGCAGGCGATGGAGGAGTTCGACGGGTCCTCGAACCAGTTGCCCTGGCTGACGCGGTCGATGAAGGAACGCTCGAAGTAGGCGACGTGGCAGGTCACGCCCTCGACCTCCGGGTCGGGGAGGGCTTCGACGATGATGTCGTTGCCGACCCAGTCGACGCCGACGCGGCCGACCTCCTGCGCGGAGAGCGAGGTGGCCCAGGGGAGGGCGGCGAGGGCGAGGGGGAGGGCATGGCGGAGCATGGGCCGGCAACGCCGAGGCGGGGGAGGGGTTCCCTGTCGTGGCCCGCTGGGGCGCGCCGGCCCACGGAGGGAGTGTCGCAGGGAACCGGGGGCTGCGCGTTCACCTTTCCGTGGTAGGGTTGCCGCTGCGGGAGGGTGCGTTCATGGAATCGCCTGTCGTGAGGATGATCGGGGCGGCGGCTCTTTGGCTGATGACCGCGCCGCTGGCGGCCGACGAGGTGCCCGCCTATGCGCGCGACTACCGGTCCTGGGGGGTGGCTGAGGCCTCGGTCGTGCGGCTGGTGCCTCGGGAGGCGCATCCAGCGGAGGTGGTCTTCTTCAACCGCGTGACCACGGGCAACCCGCTGGCCCTGGACTTCCGGCTGGAGATCGACGGGCTGTCGGTGGACGTGTCGGTGATGAACGGGGAGGGGGACCTGCCCGACGTCATCACGGTGCGGCCGCCGCCCGGGTTCCTGGCCGATCCGCCGACGCTGTCGGTGCACGAGGATCAGACCGGGCGCATCGCCATCCTTTATGTTCCCATGAGCTGACGCGCCATGGCCAAGTCCCCGAGCCGCATCCTCGAGACCGCGATCTATGCGGACGAGCTGGAGGCCGCCGAGGCGTTCTATGGCGGGATGCTGGGGCTGGAGAGGATCGGGCGGGTCGCGGGGCGGCACGTGTTCTTTCGCTGCGGGCCGGGGGTGCTGCTGGTCTTTCGCGCGGAGGCGACGGAGGTGGCGGACGCCGGCAGTCCGTTGCCGGTGCCGGTTCATGGGGCGCGGGGGCCGGGGCATCTGTGCTTTGCCGCCGAGCCGCTGGGGATCGAGGGCTGGCGCGCCCGGCTGGAGGCGCTGGGCATCGGCATCGAGGCGGAGGTGACCTGGCCTGGAGGCGGTCGGTCGGTCTATTTCCGCGACCCGGCCGGGAATTCGCTGGAGGTGGCGGAGACGCGGATCTGGGATCGCTGAGGCGGCCGGAGGAGCTGTGCGGCCTGGGGGAATACCTGACTTCCTGAAGCGGGCTGGCCGGATAGGGTCCGCACGACAGGGGAGGGCCGGATGGTCAGGGCGGCGGCATGGGGGTTTGCGGGGCTTGCGACACTGGTCGTGGGCTTTCACCTTCTGGTGATTGCCGGTGCGCCCTGGGGGGCCTTTACCATGGGCGGGCGCTGGCCGGGGGTTCTGCCCTGGCCCGCGCGCGGGCTGTCGGGGCTTTCGGCGCTGATGATCGCGGGGATGGCGGCGGTGGTGCTGGCGCGGGCGGGGGTCCTTCCGTGGCGGGTGCCGCGCGGCGCGATGGGGGCGGTGCTGGGGCTTTCGGTCTTTGGAGTGGTGGGGAATGCGGCGACGCCTTCGGGGATGGAGAGGGCGCTGTGGCTGCCGGTGACGGTTGCGCTGCTGTTGGCGGCGTCGGTGGTGGCCTGGGGAGAGGCGAAGTGATGAAACTTGGGATGCTTGCGGCGGGCCTGACGGTCTGGGCGGCGGGGGCTGCGGCGCAGTCGGGGCTCAATGCGGAGTATCAGCCGCTTGTGGCGCCTCTCGATGCGATGATCCGGGGGTGCCTCGACCAGGGACACGACGACGAGAGCTATCGCGCCTGCGGGCCGCAGACCCAGCAGGCCTGCCACTTCATGGGGTCGCAGGGGGCCACGACGTTGGGCTTCGTCATGTGCGCCGCGCTGTTGGGCCGGCTTTGGAACGAGGAGCTGGCGCGCTCCTGGGCGGCGATGCAGGACGGGCGGGAGCCTGGGGAGCTGGAGGGGTTGCGGGCGGAGCAGGCGGCCTGGGAAGCCTATCGCGACGCGGCCTGCGATTTCGCGGTGGCCGACGTGGCGGAGGGGACCATGGCGGCCCATGTGGGAGGGGACTGCCGGGTGCGGATGACCTCCGAACGGGTGGCCGGGTTCAGGGAGATTCTCCGTTACCGCTGAACCTGCGCCGGGGCGGGCCGTTGACCCCGGCAGGGGCGGGCGGTAAGCCCCGTTCCGGGCGCAAGGCATGCGCCCCATCACCCGGAGGCGCGCGTGGAAGAAAGCTTTCTGAGGGAATACCTCCCCATCATCATCTTCCTGGGGCTCGCCGTCGCGCTGGGGATCATCCTGATCGTCGCCGCCGTGGTGCTGGCCGTGCGCAACCCGGACCCCGAAAAGGTCTCGGCCTACGAATGCGGGTTCAACGCCTTCGACGACGCGCGGATGAAATTTGACGTGAGGTTCTACCTCGTGTCGATCCTGTTCATTATCTTCGACCTGGAGGTCGCGTTTCTCTTCCCCTGGGCGGTGGCCTTTGGGGCGATGAGCATGGCGGCGTTCTGGTCGATGATGATCTTCCTCGCGGTGCTGACCATCGGCTTCATCTACGAATGGAAGAAGGGGGCGCTGGAATGGCAGTGAAGGACGACACCAAGGCGCAGGTGATCCTGCCCACCGAGGCGGAGATGACCCGCGGCTCCCTCGTGCAGGGTGGCCCGCAGACGGGGGGCTTGCAGACGCAGGGCGTGCAGACCGGGCTTTACACCGCCGGGGCGGACCGCGAGGTCACCGTGCGCGAGATGAACCGGGACCTGCAGGACAAGGGGTTCCTCGTCACCTCCACGGCGGACATCATCAACTGGGCGCGCACCGGGTCGCTGCACTGGATGACCTTCGGCCTCGCCTGCTGCGCGGTGGAGATGATGCACACCTCCATGCCGCGCTATGACCTGGAGCGATTCGGGACCGCGCCGCGCGCGTCGCCGCGCCAGTCGGACCTGATCATCGTGGCCGGGACGCTGACCAACAAGATGGCGCCCGCGTTCCGCAAGATCTACGACCAGATGCCCGAGCCGCGCTACGTGATCTCCATGGGATCCTGCGCGAACGGCGGCGGCTACTACCACTTCGGCTATTCGGTGGTGCGGGGCTGCGACCGCATCGTGCCCGTGGACGTGTATGTCCCCGGCTGCCCGCCCACGGCCGAGGCGCTGCTTTACGGCATCCTCGCGCTCCAGCGCAAAATCCGCCGCACCGGCACCATCACCCGCTGAGGGGACACGACATGCCCGAACACACGACCCCCGAGGCGGCGATCCCCGCGCAGGTCCCCCAGGTCGCGGCCGACGCGCTGGCGGAGCTGGGCGCGTCGCTGGTGGAGCGGCGGCCCGGCGCGGTGCTGGGCTGGAACGTCCGCAACGGGGAGCTGTCCATCGACGTGGCGCTGAACTCCATCGTGGAGACGATCGAGTTCCTGCGGTACGACGGGGGCTGCCAGTTCTCGCTCTTCGTGGATGCGACGGCGGTGGACTGGCCGGGGCGCGCCAAGCGCTTCGACGTCGTCTACCACCTGCTGTCGATGTACACGAACCGTCGCATCCGCATCAAAGCGCAGGTGGCGGAGGAGGAGATGGTCCCCTCGATCACGGGCGTCTTCCCCGGAGCGAACTGGTTCGAGCGCGAGATCTTCGACATGTACGGGCTGATCTTCTCTGGTCACCCGGACCTGCGGCGGCTGCTGACGGACTACGGGTTCCGCGGGCACCCGCTCCGCAAGGACTTCCCGCTGACGGGCTACAACGAGGTCCGCTACGACGAGGTGCAGAAGCGCGTCGTCTATGAGCCCGTGAAGCTGACGCAGGAATGGCGGGCCTTCGATTTCCTGAGCCCCTGGGAGGGCGGCGCCTTTGCGCTTCCGGGCGACGAGAAGGCGGGCGAGCCCAGCGGCACGCCGCCCACGACGACCCAACATCGCTCGCCTTCCTGAGGCGCGGGCAACGGAGAAAGGACGCAATATGGACGGCGATCTGAAGGGCGACCTGCGCGCCAACCTCCGCGGCACGGATATGGAGCGCGGCGGCGAGGTCCGGGACGTGGGCTTCGAGGACGTGCTCACCGGCGAGCAGAAGATCCGCAACTTCAACATCAACTTCGGCCCGCAGCACCCTGCGGCGCACGGGGTGCTTCGCCTGATCCTCGAACTCGACGGGGAGATCGTGGAGCGCGTGGACCCGCATATAGGCCTGCTGCATCGCGGGACGGAGAAGTTCTGCGAGCACAAGACCTATCTCCAGGCGCTGCCGTATTTCGACCGGCTCGACTACTGCTCCCCCATGGCGATGGAGCATATGTGGTGCCTCGCCATCGAGAAGCTGACGGGCGTGACGGTGCCGCGCCGGGCCTCCTTGATCCGGGTGCTGTATTCCGAGATCACGCGGGTGCTGAACCACCTCCTGAACGTGACGACCTGGGCCATGGACGTGGGCGCGCTGACGCCGCCGCTCTGGGGCTTCGAGGAGCGCGAGAAGCTGTTCATGTTCTACGAGCGGGCCTCGGGCGCGCGGATGCATGCGGCTTATTTCCGGCCCGGGGGCGTCCACCAGGACCTGCCGCCCGCGCTGCTTGACGACATCGACGCCTGGGCGGATCACTTCCCCAAGGTGCTGGACGACATCGACGAGCTGCTGACCGAGAACCGGATCTTCAAGCAGCGCAACGTCGATATCGCCATCATCACCGAGAAGGACGTGCAGGACTGGGGCTTCTCCGGCCCCATCGCGCGGTCGGCGGGGCTGGCCTGGGACCTCCGGCGGTCGCAGCCCTACGAGTGCTACGACGAGTTCGACTTCCAGGTGCCCGTGGGCAAGAACGGCGACAACTACGACCGCTACCTGATCCGCATGCAGGAGATGCGCGAGTCCACGAAGATCGTGCGGCAGGCGATCGCGAAGCTGCGGGTCGAGCATGGCGACGTTCTGGCGCGCGGCAAGCTCACGCCGCCGAAGCGGGGCGAGATGAAGACCTCGATGGAGGCGCTCATCCATCACTTCAAGCTTTATACCGAGGGGTTCCACGTTCCGGCGGGCGAGACCTACACCGCCGTCGAGGCGCCCAAGGGCGAGTTCGGCGTGTACCTTGTCGCGGACGGGACCAACAAGCCCTACAAGGCCAAGATCCGGTCGGCCGATTACCTGCACCTTCAGGCAATGGACCACCTCGTGAAGGGGCACATGCTGGCGGACGTGTCGGCGGTGATCGCGACTCTCGACGTGGTGTTCGGCAGTATCGACCGCTGAGGCGGGAGGGGTGGCCCTTTTGGCGGGGTGAGAGTTCGAGGGCCGTCCGGCGGGAGCGCTGGGCGGCTTTTTAGCGTTCGCGGTCTTGGGGTGTCCAGTTCGCGGGCGGGTGCTACTGTGACGAATGGTATCGGAGCGAGGCGTGGCGGCTGTTGAGTCGGCGTGGTCCGCGTGGGACGGATCGCGATCTGGGGACGGCCCCGGTTCACGAGAGCGCGGCGGAGGCGGGCGTCGGCGCGGAGGTTCTGGACAATCCTGGTGCGGCGTATGAAATCGACCGGACGACGGGCGACCTCGTGATGATGCCGGGCACGCCGTGACCTTCTCGCTTCAGGAAAGGCCTTCCATGACCGCCAAGACCGTCTCCCTCCTCGTGCTGGCTACGCTCGCGCTCAGCGCGTGCGCGCAACCCGTGCCCGCGCCGCAGCCCGTGAGCGCCGCTGTCGCGGCCGCGCCTCTCGACCGCCTGGTGGCGGCGATCGAGGCGGAGGGCTGCGTCCTCAGCAACGCGAATTCGGGGGCCGTGCAGCTTCGCGCGAATCTGCGGCGCGACGACCTGCGGCAACTGGTGCAGCAACTGGCGAGCCAGAAGCAGGTCGAGTCCATCACGACGGCCGAGGGTCCCGCGATCCGGCTTCTGTCGAACAACTGCATCTGAACGTGATGCGCCTGGGGCCTGTCCCTGCCCGCGGCCCGCGTGTATAGGCGCGGCGACGTCCCCTGCTGACCGGACCTTGACCACATGCTCCGTCGCCTACACGCCGACCAGCCCGCCTCCTTCGCCTTCACGCCCGCGAACCTCGCCTGGGCGGAGGCGCAGATCGCCAAATACCCCGAAGGCCGGCAGGCCAGCGCGGTGATCCCCCTTCTGTTCCGCGCGCAGGAGCAGGAGGGCTGGATCTCCAAGCCCTGCATCGAGCAAGTTTCGCGGATGCTGGGCATGGCCTATATCCGGGTGCTGGAGGTCGCGACCTTCTACTTCATGTTCCAGCTGTCCCCCGTGGGGAGCGTGGCGCATATCCAGGTTTGCGGGACTACGCCCTGCATGCTGCGCGGGAGCGAGGCGCTGATGGAGTTTCTGGAGCGGCGCGTGTCGCCCGAGCAGCACCATCCCGGCGCGGACGGCAAGTTCTCCTGGGAGGAGGTCGAGTGCCTGGGCGCATGCGCGAACGCGCCCATGGCCCAGATCGGCAAGGACTATTACGAGGACCTGACGGTCGAAAGCCTGGCCCGCGTGCTCGATGAGCTGGAGGCCGGGCGCGTGCCGAAGCCGGGCTCGCAGATCGGGCGCTTCGCCTCGGAGCCTGAGGGCGGGGCGACGACGCTGGCCGAGTTCCGGGGCGGGCACGAGCATAACGCGAGCGTGGATCTCGCGCTGACCATCGGCGACACGGTCAAGCGCATCGACGGGACCGAGGTGCCGCTGCGCGCGCCCTGGCTGCGCGGGCAGGAGACCACCCCGGAGGTGCCGGAGCCCGTGGCCATCGAGGAGACTGCCGAGCCCACGCCGGGCGAAGGCGAGGTTCAGGACGGCACCGGCAACACCGTGCAGGAGGCCGGGGCGCAGTCGCTGGGTCGGCCCGCGGGCGTCCGCTTCACCGAGGCCGAGGGCGAGGCCAATGTCGCGCCCGAGCCCGAGGGGCAGCCGCTGGGCGTCACGCCGCCCGGCGGGGCGGAGACTCCGGCCGGGCCCGATGCCACGGGAGCCCGGGCGGCTGCCACGCCTCTCGTCCCCGAGCAGGCGCCGCCCACGATGATGGCGCCGCGCGACGGGATCGGCGACAACCTGCGGGCCATCGAGGGAATCGGGCCGAAGCTCGAGGCCGCGCTGCACGAGATGGGCTTCTGGCATTACGACCAGATCGCGAGCTGGAGCCCCGGCGAAGTCGCCTGGGTCGATTCGCGGCTGGGAGCGTTCCGGGGCCGCATCGCGCGTGACAACTGGATCGACCAGGCGCGCCGCCTTGCCAGCGAGGGAGGGCGGACGTGGAGCAACGCCGAAACCCCCGCGCCCTGAACGGCCACAAGCGGCTTGTGCCCCGGCGAGATCGGCCCGTTCAGCGGCCCGCACCGCTGGCCGATCCGCGGCAGGCGCCGAAGGTCCGTGTCGCTGATGCCGCCGTCCTGCGGGCCGGGCGGCTCGCGGCGCTGGTGCTGGCAAGTGTCGGGGTCTTCTGGATCGCGACCACCGCGGCGGGCGGCTCCTTTGGCTGGTCCGCGCGGGTCAGGGCTCTTCTCGATCTTTTCGCGCTCGCTGGGTTCGGCGTGGCGATCTATCTGACATGGCAGGTCTGGCGGTTGCGCCGGGCGGACAAGGGGTCACAGTGATGCTCGAGGACAAGGACCGCATCTTCACCAACATCTACGGGATGCACGACCGGTCCCTCGCCGGGGCGCGGGCGCGCGGCCACTGGGACGGGACCCGCGACATCCTGCTCAAGGGGCGCGACTGGATCGTCAACGAGATGAAGGCCAGCGGGCTGCGCGGCCGTGGCGGCGCGGGCTTCCCGACGGGCCTCAAGTGGTCGTTCATGCCCAAGGAGTCGGATGGGCGGCCGTCCTACCTCGTGGTGAACGCCGACGAGTCGGAGCCCGGGACCTGCAAGGACCGGGAGATCATGCGCCACGACCCGCATACGCTGGTCGAGGGCTGCCTGATCGCCTCCTTCGCGATGGGGGCGCATGCCTCCTACATCTACATCCGCGGCGAGTATGTCCGTGAGAAGGAGTCGCTCCAGCGCGCGGTGGACGAGGCCTATGAGGCGGGGCTGATCGGGCGGAACGCCTGCGGCTCGGGCTGGGACTTCGACCTTTACGTCCATCACGGCGCGGGCGCCTACATCTGCGGCGAGGAGACGGCGCTTCTCGAATCGCTTGAGGGCAAGAAGGGGATGCCCCGGATGAAGCCGCCGTTCCCGGCGGGGGCGGGCCTTTATGGCTGCCCGACGACGGTGAACAACGTGGAGTCCATCGCCGTGGCGCCGACGATCCTGCGTCGGGGCGCGGGCTGGTTCTCCTCCTTCGGGCGGGCCAACAACTCGGGCACCAAGCTCTTCGCGATCTCGGGCCATGTGAACAAGCCGTGCGTGGTCGAGGAGGCCATGTCGATCCCCTTCGTGGAACTGATCGACAAGCATTGCGGCGGCATCCGGGGCGGCTGGGACAACCTCAAGGCGGTGATCCCGGGCGGGTCGTCGGTGCCGAACATCAAGGCCGACGTGATGAAGGACGCCATCATGGACTTCGACTGGCTGCGCGAGCAGCGGTCGGGCCTGGGCACCGCCGCCGTGATCGTCATGGACCAGAGCACGGACATGGTGAAGGCGATCTGGCGGCTCGCGAAGTTCTACAAGCACGAGAGCTGCGGCCAGTGCACGCCGTGCCGGGAAGGGACCGGCTGGATGATGCGGGTGATGGAGCGGCTGGTGCGCGGCGAGGCGGAGGTCGAGGAGATCGACATGCTGCTCGATGTGACGAAGCAGGTCGAGGGGCACACGATCTGTGCCTTGGGCGATGCGGCGGCGTGGCCGATCCAGGGCCTGATCCGCAACTTCCGCGACGAGATCGAGGACCGCATCCGTGCCAAGCGCACGGGGCGGATCACGGCGGTCGCGGCCGAGTAGGGCAGGGCCCACGCCGGGAGATAGTAAAAGGGGCGTCGCCGTCGGGCGGCGCCCTTTGTCATTCGGGGCTTGGCGTCGGGCCCGGGCGGGTGTTTCCTGCGCAGAACAGACAAGGAGAGCCGGGATGCGGATCGGAGCGTTGGGCGTGGCGATGCTGGTGGCCTGGGGTGGACCCGGGCAGGCCGGCGGCTTTGTAAGCGTCGAGCAGGGGCAGATGGTGGTCACGCCCGCGACCACGGTCTCGGACGTCGAGCCCACGCCCCTTGAATGGCTTCGCTATGTGCGGCCCAAGGTCGGGCGGGATGTGGCCGTGGTGGTGGACGGGCAGTCGGTGCGGACCATCGAATGGCGCCACCCCGTCGAGGTCCGGGTCAGGACCGAATCAGGCGCGCCGCTGACCGGGGCGGAGCAGGACGCGGTGCTGGACCTCGCCCTGGTCTGCGACCGGGGCGAGGTGCGCGGCGCGACGGGCGCCACGGAGTTCAACGACACCTTCGTGGTGGAGTACGACTGCACCTGGCTCCAGGGCTACGAGGGTCAGTAGGTCGAGGGCGGGTCCGAGGCGGGGAAGCTTTCGTCCACCGTCTCGTCCACCTTGTCCCAGTGGCGGGGCGGGGCCGTCATTTCCTCCGGGCCCGCGTTGCGGACGGGGTTCATGGGGGATTTCGTGGTGCTCCGGCTACCGCGCGGGCGTTCCGGGCGGGGGCGCAACGCGTAGGCGGTGCTGGCGAGGCCCAAGGCGAGAAGCGCGAGGGCGGGGCGTGTGAAGGTCATGGAGGTCTCCCTGAGACGAGCGGGTCGCAGGGGGAACGGCGGCGCGGCGGGGATGTTCCCGGGGCGGGTCGCGGCCCGGGCGGAGTGAGCGAGTTCCCGTCCGGGGGGAGTAGCTTGTGTTGGCCGAGGCGGTTGCAGGGCAGGGATTCGCGGGCGACGCATGGGTGTCGTGCTGCGGAGGCGAGTTCGTGATCCCGGCAGGCGGCTGCGCGAGGCGATCCGGCTGGGGCGGGCCATATCGGGCGTGCCGTAGCGCAACACAGGGAGTTGATATGGCCTAGCACGGGGCCTGGGGCCATATGGTGGGCCGCAACGGCCGGACCGGGACCCACCCGCAACCGGCCCCGGACAGGAGCCTGAGCCCATGACCCGATATCTTCGCCCGCTCGCCCTTGGGGCGCTTTGCCTGCTGCCCGGGGTTCTGGCTGCGCAGGAGCTTCCGCCGCTGTCGGAGGTCGAGGTCGTGACCGAGGGGCTGATCCAGACCGCCATCGCCTACGAGATCGGCGAGGTCTGCGAGTCCATCGACGGGCGGAAGATCGCAGGAATCGCGTTCCTCTGGTCGCTGCATTCCGAGGCGCGGCGCCTGGGCTATTCGCGTGAGGAGATCGAAGCCTTCGTCGACGATGACGTGGAGAAGGACCGGCTGGAGGCCATCGCGCGGGAGCGGCTGGCGGGGATGGGCGCGGTCGAGGGGAGCCCGGACACCTACTGCGAGGTCGGGCGCGCCGAGATCGCCGCCGGGACCCAGGTGGGCAAGCTGCTTTCGGACTGAGTCGCGGGATCGGGAGGCGGTCGAGAGAGGCGCGCGAAGCGTCTGGCCCTTGGCCTGCCTCCACGATAGAAGCCGGGCAAACCGGGGCGCCGCCTGGACCGCGCCCCAGAGCCGAAAGGGATGCCCGGATGTCCGACCTGAAGCCCATCAACATCGACGGCACGGTCTATGAGGTGCCGGGCGCCATGACGGTGCTCCAGGCCTGCGACATGATCGGGATCGAGATCCCGCGCTTCTGCTACCACGAGCGGCTGTCCATCGCGGGCAACTGCCGCATGTGTCTTGTGGAGGTGGTGGGCGGGCCGCCGAAGCCTTCGGCCTCCTGCGCGCTGCAGGTGAAGGACCTCCGCCCCGGCAAGAACGGCGAGCCGCCGGAGGTGAAGACCGCCTCCCCCATGGTGAAGAAGGCGCGGCAGGGGGTGATGGAGTTCCTGCTCATCAACCATCCGCTCGACTGCCCGATCTGCGACCAGGGTGGCGAATGCGACCTGCAGGATCAGGCGCTGGCCTATGGCCTGGATTTCTCGCGGTACCGGGAACCCAAGCGCGCCACGGAGGACCTGGAGCTTGGGCCGCTGGTCGAGACGCATATGACGCGCTGCATCTCCTGCACGCGCTGCGTCCGGTTCACGACCGAGGTGGCCGGGATCACGCAGATGGGGCAGACCGGGCGGGGCGAGGATTCGGAGATCACCTCGTATCTCAACGAGACGTTGGCCTCCAACCTCCAGGGCAACATCATCGACCTCTGCCCGGTGGGCGCTCTGGTGTCGAAGCCCTACGCCTACAAGGCGCGGCCGTGGGAGCTGGTGAAGACCGACTCGGTGGACGTGATGGATGCGCTCGGCTCCGCGATCCGGGTGGACGTGAAGGGGCGCGAAGTGATGCGCATCCTGCCGCGCAACCATGACGGCATCAACGAGGAGTGGATCTCGGACAAGACCCGCTTCGTCTGGGACGGGCTGCGCCGCCAGCGGCTCGACACGCCGTATGTGCGCGAGAACGGCAAGCTGCGGAAGGCGAGCTGGGGCGAGGCGATGGGCATCGCGGCGCAGGCCATGCGGGGGCGGCGGGTCGCGGGCCTCGTCGGGGACCTCGTGCCGGTCGAGGCGGCCTTTGCGCTGAAGGACCTGATGGCGCGGGTCGGTGGCACGGTGGAGTGCCGCGTGGACGGCGCGCGGCTGCCTGCGGGCGAGCGCGGCGGCTATGTCGGCAATGCCAAGATCGAGGATCTGGCCTTCGCCAAGCGGATCGTGCTGATCGGGTCGAACCCGCGGCTTGAGGCACCGGTGCTGAACGCACGGATCCGGGGCGCGTGGCTCAAGGGCGCGGACGTGTCCGTGATCGGCGAAGCGGCGGACCTGACCTACGACTTCGAGCATGTAGGCGTGGACCGGGCGGCGTTGGAACGGTTCGCGCGCGGGGCTGAGGCGACCGAGGGCGCGATCGTGATCCTGGGGCAGGGCGCCCTGAGGGAGGCCGACGGCGAGGCGGTGCTGGCGCAGGCCCTGGCGATCGTGTCGGCGATGGGGGCGAAGCTTCTGGTGCTGCACACGGCGGCCGGGCGCGTGGGCGCGATGGACGTGGGCTGCACCACCGAGGGCGGCCTGTCGGCGGCGGTCGAGGGGGCGCAGGTCATCTGGAACCTCGGCGCCGACGAGGTCGAGATCGCGGCCGGGCCCTTCGTGATCTACCAGGGCAGCCACGGCGACCGGGGCGCGCATCGTGCGGACCTGATCCTGCCCGCGGCGGCCTATACCGAGGAGAACGGGCTGTTCGTCAACACGGAGGGCCGCCCGCAGCTCGCGTTGCGTGCGGGCTTCGCGCCGGGCGAGGCCAAGGAGAACTGGGCCATCCTGCGCGCCGTGTCGGGCGCTCTGGGGAACCCGCAGCCCTGGGACAGCCTGGCGCAGCTTCGCCAGGTCCTGATCGGCGCGCACCCGCATCTGGGCGGCATCGACTCGGTGCCCGAGAACGCGCTGCCGCAGATCGCGCCGCAAACCCTGGGCAATGCGAGCTTCCGCAATGCCATCCGCGACTTCTACCTGACGAACCCCATCGCGCGGGCAAGCCGGGTCATGGGCGAGCTGTCCGCGATGGAGCGGGCGCGGAGCGAGCGTCGCATCGCGGCGGAGTGACAGTATCCGCGGGGGTTTCGCGCCCTCGCGGAGATGGATGAATCGGCTGGAAACCGGCGGGCGGATGGTGTCTACACCGCGCAGCCGGCGCGCCTTTGGGGCGTGGGATCGTAGAGGACCGCGATGTACCAATTCTTCACCGAAAACTGGCTCGGCATCGTGCTCCTGACGCTGCTCCAGTGCCTGCTGATTTTGGTGCCGCTGCTGGTGGCGCTTGCCTTCCTGCTTTACGCCGACCGCAAGATCTGGGCGGCGGTGCAGCTGCGGCGCGGGCCCAACGTGGTCGGGCCCTGGGGCCTGATGCAGAGCTTTGCGGACTTCCTGAAGTACATCGTCAAGGAAGTGGTGATCCCCGCGGGCGCCGACAAGGCCGTGTTCCTGATCGCGCCGCTGATCTCCTTCGTGGTCGCGGTGATCGCCTGGGCGGTGATCCCGTTCAACGACACCTGGGTGCTCGCGGACATCAACGTGGCGATTTTGTACGTCCTCGCGATCTCCTCGCTGGGCGTCTACGGGATCATCATGGGGGGCTGGGCGTCGAACTCGAAGTACCCGTTCCTGGGGAGCCTCCGGTCGGCCGCGCAGATGATCTCCTACGAGGTTTCGCTCGGCCTCATCATCATCGGGGTCATCATCTCCACGGGGTCGATGAACTTCGGTGACATCGTGCGGGCGCAGAACACGGGGTTCGGCCTCTTCGGCTGGTACTGGGTCGTGCACTTCCCGATGGTGTTCCTGTTCTTCATCTCCGCCCTGGCCGAGACGAACCGTCCGCCCTTCGACCTGCCCGAAGCCGAGTCCGAGCTCGTGGCGGGCTATCAGGTGGAGTACAGCTCCACGCCGTTCCTGCTGTTCATGATCGGCGAGTACATGGCCATGGTGCTGATGTGCGTGCTGATCTCGCTCCTGTTCTTCGGGGGCTGGCTGTCGCCCATCCCGGGCCTGCCGCACGGCGTGTTCTGGCTGCTTCTCAAGACGCTGTTCTTCTTCTTCATCTTCTCGATGGTGAAGGCCATCACGCCGCGCTACCGCTACGACCAGCTGATGCGGCTGGGTTGGAAGGTGTTCCTGCCCTTCTCGCTGTTCTGGGTCGTGCTGGTGGCATTCCTTGCGAAGTTCGAGGTTCTGGGCGGCGCATGGGCCCGCTGGACCTGGGGAGCCTGACATGACGCAGCAATTCGACTACGCCCGCGCCGCCAAGTACTGGCTGCTCGCCGACTTCGTGAAAGGCATGGCCATCGGGATGAAGTACTTCTTCAAGCCCAAGGCCACGCTGAACTATCCGCACGAGCGGTCGCCGCTGAGCCCCCGGTTCCGGGGCGAGCACGCGCTGCGCCGCTACCCGAACGGCGAGGAACGCTGCATCGCCTGCAAGCTCTGCGAGGCGGTCTGCCCCGCCAACTGCATTGTCATCGACGCCGAGCCGCGCGAGGACGGCTCTCGCCGGACCACGCGCTACGACATCGACATGACGAAGTGCATCTACTGCGGCTTCTGCCAGGAGGCCTGCCCGGTGGATGCCATCGTCGAGACGCCGAACCTCGAATTCTCCACGGAAACGCGGGAGGAGCTGTTCTACGACAAGCAGAAGCTGCTCGACAACGGCGACCGCTGGGAGGTCGTGATCGCGCGCAACCTCGAACTCGACGCGCCGTATCGGTGACCGGAATGTCTGATCCGACCAACCCCTTCGCAGCGATGATGAAGATCGGCCAGGACTGGGCCCGGGCGATGAACCCGGCGCTCGAGTCGTTCACGCCGAAGGACTTCGAGAAGTTCATCCCGACCATGCCCAAGGACGTCATGGAGATGTTCATGGGCAAGACGGTGAACCCCGGCGGGCTCGACGCCCGGACGCGGCTCCTTGTGACGCTGGCGGGGCTCACCATCCAGGGCGCCCAGGCCGAGCCGCAGATCCGCCTCACCGTGCGCCATGCGCGGGAGGCCGGGGCCTCGAAGCAGGAGATCGCCGAAACCATCGCGGTGGCCGGCCTCTTCGGCGGCGTGCCCGCGATGACCAAGGCGATGGAACTCGCCATCGAGGCCATGAAGGAGGACACCCCATGACCGCCGGCGCCTTCGCCTTCTACCTGTTCGCCATCACCACCCTCGGGGGCGGGCTGATGACGGTCGTGAGCCGCAACCCGGTCCATTCGGTGCTGTGGCTGATCCTGAGCTTCCTGTCCTCCGCCGGCCTGTTCATCCTGCTCGGGGCCGAGTTCGTGGCGATGCTCCTCATCATCGTGTATGTGGGCGCGGTCGCGGTGCTGTTCCTGTTCGTCGTGATGATGCTCGACGTGGACTTCGCCGAGCTGAAGGCCGAGATGGCGCGCTACCTGCCGCTGGCGCTGCTGATCGGGCTCGTGATCATCATGCAGCTCGTCATCGCGTTCGGCGTCTGGGAGATCGACGCGGGTGCGGCCACGCGGTCGGCGGCGCCGATCACCGAGATCGAGAACACGCGCGCCATCGGGCTGCTGCTCTATGACCGGTTCTTCCTGCTGTTCCAGATCGCGGGGCTGATCCTCCTCGTCGCGATGATCGGGGCCATCGTGCTCACGCTCCGTCACCGCGTGGACGTGAAGCGCCAGGACCCGCTGGCGCAGATGTTCCGCGACCCGGCCAAGGCGATCGAGATGCGCGACCTCAAGTCCGGGCAGGGACTGGCTTCCCCCATCGAAGGAGCGCGCCGTTGATCGGGCTCGAACATTACCTCACCGTCTCGGCGGCGCTGTTCGTCGTGGGCATCTTCGGGCTCTTCCTGAACCGGAAGAACATCATCATCCTGCTCATGTCGCTGGAATTGATGCTGCTCGCGGTGAACATCAACTTCGTGGCCTTCTCGTCGTTCCTGAACGACCTCGTGGGCCAGGTCTTCACGCTGTTCGTGCTGACGGTCGCGGCGGCCGAGGCGGCCATCGGGCTCGCGATCCTCGTCTGCTTCTTCCGCAACCGCGGCACGATCGACGTCGAAGACGTCAACGTCATGAAGGGCTGAACCGGTGACCTCCATCATCCTCTTCGCGCCCCTCATCGGCGCGCTGGTCTGCGGCTTCGGCTGGCGCTTCCTGGGCGAAGCGGCGGCCTGCTGGTTCGCCACCGCGCTCCTGGGCCTCGCCGCCTTCCTGAGCTGGATCGTCTTCTTCACCGTGGACGGCGCGGCCGAGCATGTGCAGCTCCTCCGCTGGATCGAGAGCGGCACGCTGGCCGCCGACTGGTCCATCCGGCTCGACCGGCTGACCGCGATCATGCTGGTGGTCATCAACACGGTCTCGGCGCTCGTGCACCTCTACTCGGTGGGCTACATGGCCCATGACGAGAACTTCCACGAGAACGAGAGCTACCGGCCCCGGTTCTTCGCCTATCTGTCGCTCTTCACCTTCGCGATGCTGATGCTGGTGACGGCGGACAACCTGCTCCAGCTGTTCTTCGGCTGGGAAGGGGTGGGTCTCGCCTCCTACCTCCTGATCGGGTTCTACTTCCGCAAGCCCTCCGCGAACGCGGCGCAGATCAAGGCGTTCGTCGTCAACCGGGTGGGGGACTTCGCGTTCCTCCTGGGGATCTTCACGCTCTACTTCCTTGTGGACTCGATCCGGCTCGACGACATCTTCGCGGCCGTGGGCGACCTTGCGCAAACGCAGATCACCTTTGCCTGGAGCACGTTCAACGCAGCAGAGCTTGTGGCTTTCCTGCTGTTCTTCGGCGCGATGGGGAAGTCGGCGCAGCTCTTCCTGCACACCTGGCTGCCGGACGCGATGGAGGGGCCGACGCCCGTGTCCGCGCTGATCCACGCGGCGACCATGGTGACGGCGGGCGTGTTCCTGCTTTGCCGGATGTCGCCCGTGTTCGAGGTGGCGCCTTATGCCAAGAACTTCATCATCTATATCGGCGCGGCGACCGCCTTCTTCGCGGCGACGATCGGCCTCGTGCAGAACGACATCAAGCGCGTGATCGCCTATTCGACCTGCTCGCAGCTCGGCTACATGTTCGTGGCGGCGGGGTCGGGCATCTACGGCGCCGCGATGTTCCACCTGTTCACGCACGCCTTCTTCAAGGCCATGCTGTTCCTTGGCGCGGGCTCGGTCATCCATGCGATGCACCACGAGCAGGACATGCGGAACTACGGCGGGCTGCGTAAGCACATCCCCTACACGTTCTGGGCGATGGTGATCGGGACGCTGGCCATCACCGGCGTCGGTATTCCGCTGACCTATATCGGCTTTGCAGGCTTCCTGTCGAAGGACGCCATCATCGAGACGGCATGGGCTTCGGGCAACGGCTTCGCCTTCTGGGCGCTGGTCATCGCGGCGGCCTTCACGGCCTTCTACTCCTGGCGGCTGATCTTCCTGACCTTCTTTGGCGCGCCGCGCTGGGGTCATGCGGAGCATGCGCATGATCCGCATGCGCATCATCAGGCCGACGCGACCGGCTCTGCTCCCCTTGTGGGGACCGAAGCCACGGCGCATGGGCACGGTCACGACGATCACCACCACATGCCGCATGAGAGCCCGACCGTCATGCTCGTGCCGCTGGGCGTACTCGCCCTGGGCGCGGTGTTTGCCGGGATGATCTGGCACAACAGCTTCTTCGGCGACCACGCGCGGATGGTGTCCTTCTTCGACATGCCGCATGGCGAGGAGCATGGTTCCGAGGCACGGGCTGGCGACGGCGAGCACGAAGAGGCCGCAGAGGCCGGAGCCTCGCCCGCCGAGGCCGCGGCTGAGGACGAGCATGGCGCCGCCGTGGCGTCCGAGGCTGCGCCGGAGGGCGAGGCCGCAGTCGAAGGTGGCGAGATCGAGGCCGTGGCTGGCGTGCCGCCGCTTGGCGGGGCCATCGCGATGAACGCGGCCAGCGAGGAAATTCTCGACGCCGCGCACCATTCGCCCGCGCTCGTGAAGCTGTCGCCGTTCCTGGCAATGGCGCTCGGGACGGCGCTGGCCTGGCTCATGTACATCCGCAATCCGGCGCTGCCGGGGCGCATCGCCGCGACCAACCGGCCGCTCTACGACTTCCTGCTGAACAAGTGGTACTTCGACGAGATCTACGAATTCGTCTTCATCCGTCCGGCCTCCTGGCTCGGGAGCTTCTTCTGGCGGCGCGGCGACGGCACGATCATCGACGGAACCATCAACGGCGTGGCCATGGGCGTGGTGCCCACCTTCACCCGCGCGGTGAACAGGGTGCAGTCCGGCTACGTGTTCCACTACGCCTTCGCCATGGTGATCGGGCTCGCGGTCCTTCTCACCTGGTTCACGATCACCGGGGGAGCCGAGTGATGCTTCTTTCGCTCGTTACCTTTCTGCCCGCCATCGGTGCGGTCGCCCTGCTGCTTCTGCGCGGGCAGGACGCTGCCGCGCAGCGGAACGCCAAGTGGATCGCCTTCGCGACCACGGTCATCACCTTCGTCGCCTCGCTCTTCATCCTGGG
>CADCUU010000066.1 GCA_902805995.1 uncultured Rubellimicrobium sp. | reverse complement strand
ACGCGCAGGACTTCTTCACCTTCACACCCGAGATGCTGCGGCTCGACCCCGCGGGCTTTTCAACCAAGCACTACGCCGACTTCTTCACCAACATTGACTGGCAGGTTCCGCTCTGGAACTCGCTGAAGATCGCGCCGATGGCGACGCTGATCGCGGTGTCGCTGGGAACGCTGGCCGCTGTGGGGCTGTCGCAAAGCCATGTGCCCTTCAAAGGGGCGATCATGGCGATCCTGATCTCGCCCATGATCGTGCCGCTCATCATCTCGGCGGCGGGCATGTACTTCTTCTACTCGCGCATCGGGTTACAGGGCACGTACTGGGGCGTCGTGCTGGCCCATGCCGCACTAGGCATTCCCTTTGTCATCATCACCGTGACGGCGACGCTGGTGGGCTTCGATCGGTCGCTCACGCGGGCGGCGGCGTCGATGGGGGCAGGGCCCATGCGGACCTTCTTCAAGGTGCAGATGCCGCTGATCCTGCCGGGCGTGGTGTCGGGGGCTTTGTTCGCCTTCATCACGTCCTTCGACGAAGTGGTGGTGGTGATGTTCATGGGCGCGGCGGGGCAGAAGACGCTCCCCTGGCAGATGTTCACCGGCCTGAGGGAGCAGATCTCCCCCACGATCCTAGCGGCCGCGACGGTGCTGATCGCGATCTCGGTCGTGCTGTTGGCCGCGCTGGAACTGCTGCGCCGCCGGAACGAACGGATGCGGGGCCTTACCCCGTCCTGACCGTCACGCCAGCAGCGCGAGCCAGATGGACGCGCTGAGCACGGACAGGGCCGTGCCCAAGAGAACGCAGGACGCGGCGACGCGCATGGCCCTCTGATACATCGAGGCGAAGAGATAGGCGTTCGCCCCCGGCGCCATGGCCGCCGTGATCACGACCGAACGAAAGGCGTCCTCGGGCAGGTCCATCAGGCTTCCCAGACTCCAGGCGATGGCGGGGTGCAGGATGAGGGACAGGGACAGCGTGAACAGGATCGTCGGAAGGTCACCCTCCAGCCTGTAGCGCGCGATCACCCCGCCTAAGCCGAACAAAGCCGTCGGCAGGGCGGCCCGCACTACGAGGTGCAGGGCTTCATCAAGTATGGTGGGCACGGACAGGCCGCTCAGGTTCACCGCGAGTCCGGCCAGGATGCCGAGGATGAGCGCGTTCCCCAGCAGCGCCCGCCCGATCTTGACCGGGATCATCAGGGGGGCCGAGCCTTGTGCCCTGACGATCTCCATGGCCGTGATACCGACGGCGTAGCAGAACGGCGAATGCACGGCGATGATGGCGAAGTTGGCGGCGGTGGCCTCCGGCCCGAAGGCACGCTCGGTGATCGGCAAGCCCAGGAGGAGCGAATTCGAGAACAGCGCGATGAAGCCGATCGCGACCGCGTCCTCCATCGGCCGGCCGAACAGGAACCGCGCCCCCGCCATGCCAAGGAGGAAGCAGGTGAAGGACCCCGTGTAGAACGTCCCCACCAGCCGCAGGTCGAAGTCGCGGCCGAGGTCGAGCGTGGCGATCGCCTGAAACAGCAGGCAAGGGATCGCGAAGCTTTGGGCAAAGCGCATGAGGCCGTCGATCCCGGCCTCCGGGATCATGGCCCGCTTGGCAGCGAGGAACCCGGCGCCGATGACAAGGAAGACGGGCAGGACGACTGAGAGAAGGATGCTCACGGCTGAAAGGCGATCTCCAGCCCGTCATGCGCAGGCGTCACCCCGGGCGGAAGCTGGGCGGAAAGGGTCGCGTAATCCAGGTCCACATGCATGTTGGTGATGACGGCCTGGCGGGGCGCCGCGCGCGCGACCCATTCCAGCGCCTGGTCGATATGGGCATGGGTGGGGTGTGGCTTGTAGCGTAGCCCATCGATCACGAAGCAGCCGAGGTTCCCGAGATGGGGCCAGGCCTCCTCCGGAATGGCGGAGACGTCCGGTAAGTAGGCGAGGTCGCCGATCCGGAAGCCCAGCGCCGGGATCGGCCCGTGCTCCACGGTGAAGGGCATGAAGGTCAGCGCACCGCCAGCCCCTTCTACCGTGACTGGCCCCTCGATGCGATGGAGGTCGCAGATCGGCGGATAGCCGGAGCCGGGCGGCGTCTCGAAGACATAGTCGAAGCGATGCAGAAGCTCGCGCGACGTGGGCTCGTCCGCCCAGACGGGGAGCCTGCGCCGCGTGTTGAACGCCACGAGCCGCAGGTCATCGATCCCGTGGACGTGGTCGGCATGGGAATGCGTGTAGATCACCGCATCGAGGACGCCGACGCCTGCATCCAGAAGCTGCATCCGCAGGTCGGGCGATGTGTCGATGAGCACCCGCGTCGTCCCGCCCGGCCCGGTGCGGCTGACCAGCGCCGAGCAGCGGCGGCGCGCGTTGCGCGGATCGGACGGGTCGCAGGCCCCCCAGTCGTCGGGCAGGCGCGGGACGCCGCCCGAGGAGCCGCAGCCCAGGATGCGGAACGTGGCGCTCACGCTGGGGCCTGTGCGGCCTTGGTGAATAGGCGATCGAAGTTCGCGGCGGTCGCCCGCGCGAACTCCTCCGGCGAGAGGTCCCACAGATGCGCGACGGCCCGGGCCGTATGGGCCACGTAGGCGGGTTCATTCCGCTTCCCGCGATGGGGTGGGGGGGCGAGGTAGGGCGAGTCGGTTTCCACGAGGATGCGGTCGAGCGGCGCGTGCCGGAAGATGTCGCGCAGCTCGCCGCTTTTGGGGAAGGCGGCGATGCCGGACACCGACAGGTAGAAGCCCAGCTCCAGCGCCGCCTCGGCCAGCGCCTCGCCGGAGGAGAAGCAGTGCATCACGCAGGTGTAGGGCTTCACGAGGAAGCCTTCGGCCAGGATGCGGGCCATATCCTGATCGGCGTCGCGGGAATGGATGATGAGCGGCAGGCCCGTTTCCTGCGCGGCCTCGATATGGATGCGAAGCGAGGTCCGCTGCACCTCGGCGCTGTTGGCAGTGTAGTGGTAGTCGAGGCCCGTCTCGCCGATTCCGACCATACGGGGATGGCGGGCGAGGGCGACGAGTTCGTCCACGGTGGCCATGGGCTCCTCGGCGGCGCTCATCGGGTGGGTGCCGGCGGCGTAGAACACGCCCTCATGCGCCTCGGCGATAGCGCGGACGCGGGGCTCGTGGCGAAGGCGGGTGCAGATGGTGACCATCCGCCCGACGCCCGCGGCCTTGGCCCGCGCGACCACGTCGGGGAGTTCCTCGATCAGCTCGGGGAAGTCGAGGTGGCAGTGGCTGTCCACGAGTCCGGGAAGGGGGTCGGGCGAAGACATGGGGCCGCCTCTCAGGCTGCGGCGGCCGTGCGCGCCGTCTGTTCGATCTGGAGGAGCATATCGAGCAGGAGCGCGGCGGGGTCAAGATTGACCGCCCGCCCCTGACGCGCCCGGGCCGAGGACAGGGCCTGCCGTTCGGCCCAGGCCCGGGCCGCCTGATCATGCGGGGCGATCCGCGCGAGTAGCGAGGCCTCGCCCGGGGCGGCTTCGGGTGGTGGTCCCATCAGCCCGGTCCGCGCCGCGCGGGTGAGGAGGAGGTCGAGGAGGTCGAGGATCAACTCGAACCGCCCCTCGGTCCGGCCACCGCAGCTTTCCGCGAGCCGGATCGCGCGCGGCCTGTCCAGCCGGGGCAGTCCCGACAGGATCGCCACGAGCTCGGCGTAATTCTCCAGCCCGTCCCCAGCGGTGAGGCGGACCGCGTGGCCCACGGACCCGCCGGCCAGTTCCGCCAGGGCCTGCGGCGCGTCGGTGGACAGGCCGATTTCCCGCAAGGCGGCGCCCAGTGCGTCGGGCCCGAGCGGCGACAGGCGGAGCGACCGGCAGCGGGAGCGGATCGTCGGAAGAAGCCGCGCGGGCTGATGGGAGATCAGCAGGAGGGTCGCCCCCGCAGGCGGCTCCTCCAGCAGCTTCAGGATGGCGTTGGCGGCGTTGGGGTTCAGCTCATCGGCGGAGTCCACGATCACCACGCGGCGGCCCCCGTCGGCGGAGGACAGGCCGAAGAAGTCACGCAGGCGCCGCGCCTCCTCCACGGTGATGACTGTGCGGAGGTTCCCCCGGTCGTCGAGGCCCCGGCGAAGCACGAGAAGCCTTGGATGCGCGCCCGCCCGAACGAGCCGCGCATCGGGATGATCTGGCGGCAGGCCCAAGCGGGAGGGCAGGGGAGCGCCTTGCCGATGCGCGAGGAGAGTGCCCGCCATCCGGTAGGCGAAGCTCGCCTTTCCGATCCCCTCCGGCCCTGTCAGAAGCCAGCCCGAGGGCAGCCGGCCAGAGGCCAGCGCCTCCAGCACCTCGCGCTCGGCCCCCTCGTGCCCGAAGAGGGACAGGGTTTCGCGGGGATGCGGGGCGCCATCCCGGCGGTCGGGTTCGGGTGCGGGGGTGTCGGCGGGCACGCGGGCCATTAGCGGCTACTCAGCCGGACCAGTGCGACGGCTGCGACGTCGGCGGCAACCTCTTCCTCCGCGCGGTCGCCATCGATCACGACGATGCGGTGCTGGGCCTCCCGGGCAAGGTCGAGGAACCCTTGACGGATACGCTCCTGGAAGGCGAGGCCGAAGCTTTCGAAGCGGTCCTCCGGGGCGGCGGCGCTGTCCTGCGTCGGGGCAGGGTCCCCCCGCATCTCTGCGACGCCGTGCCCTGCCTTGGTGGTCGGGCCAAAGGCGACCACAGAGCTTCCGGCTTGTTTATTCATCAGCCGGCTGTCCGACGAAGACCCCGTGGGTGCTGCATCCCTGTCCTGCGCCGCGAGCCGACGGAGGCTGCGGCCCAGCGCCGTCTCGGGCGGCATGTCGATGAGCACCGTCAGGTCGGGCTCCGTCCCGATGACGAGGTCGTGGAGCTTGTCCACGACGCCGCGCAGGTCGCCTCGCGTGGCGCCCTGGTAAAGCCGGGTGGAGTCGGCGAAGCGGTCGGTCACCACGATTGCCCCTCGCGCCAGGGCCGGGCGGATCGTCTTTTCCAGGTGGTCACGGCGGGACGCGGTGAAGAGCAGGATCTCCGTCTCCGGTGACCAGCGTCCCCGGTCGCCAGTGAGGACGAGACGACGGATCTCCTCGCCGCCCGGACTCCCGCCGGGTTCGCGCGTCAGCACGACCTCGCGGCCCATCTCCCTGAGCCGCTCCGCTAGGCGGCGGGCCTGGGTGGACTTGCCGCTGCCGTCGATCCCTTCGAAGCTGATGAAGAGGCCCTGGGCCTCACTCTCCATCGAGCAGCGCCTCGCCCTCGCCACCGGCGCCACCCTCGGCAGGGGTCTCGTTCGCCGGTTCGGGCGCGGGCTCCTCAGTCGCGGCGGAACTTTCGGCCTCCTCGGGCGCGGCGGCCTCGGCGGCAGGCTCTTCCGCAGCGGCCTCTTCGGCTTCCTCGCCCGTGGTGGCCTCAGCCGGAGCTTCTTCAGCCGGAATGTCACCCGCCGCAAAGCCCGCTTTGGTCATGAGGACCCCCAGAGCGGTGCCGACGCGCGGCATGAACCCGCCCCGCGGGACATCCGCCTCCGCCACGAGCGGGATGCGCATGTCGGGCAGTCCCTCACGCTCCAGTACGAGTTCCGCGATCTCCTGTCCCGCCGTGATGGGGGCGGCAATCGGGCCCTGATAGGCCACGTTCGCCTCGATATCGCCCGTTCCGGGAACAAGGATGCTCAGCCCCTCCGGCGCGACGAGGCCGACCCTGGGGGTCGCGCCCATCCAGACATCCGCCTCGGCGATGCGCGTTCCAGCCTCGGCCACCTCCTGCACGGAGAACTGGCGGAAGGCCCAGTTGAGGATGCGCTCGGATTCGGTGCGGCGCGCTTCCATCGAACTCAGGCCCGTCACGACGAAGATCACCCGCCGCCCGTCCTGCTCGGCGGAGCCCACGAGGCCGTAGCCCGCCTCCTCCGTATGCCCGGTCTTGAGGCCGTCCGCGCCGGGGACGAGGCCCAGGATCGGGTTGCGGTTCTGCGTATTCGCGGGCGCGCGGCCGTCGTACTCGAACTCCTCCTCGGAGAAGATCTCGTACAGATCCGGGAAATCCTCGATCAACCGCTCGGCCAGAAGGCCCAGATCGGCCGCCGACATCACATGGCCCTCTGCGGGCCATCCGGTCGAGTTGACGAGGTGGGAATCGGTGAGCCCCAGCTCCTCCGCCTTCTCGTTCATCAGCCGGGCGAAGCCTGCCTCCGTCCCGTCGGGCGACAGTCCCTCGGCCAGCACGACGGAGGCGTCGTTCCCGGACAGGACGATGACCCCGTGCAACAGCTCGTCCACCGTGGGCCGGTCGAGCGTGTTGAGGAACATGGTGGAGCCACCGAAGCTCATGGCGTGTTCGGACACCGGCAGCGTCATGTCGAGCGTGAGGCTCGCATCCTCGCCCGACAGTTCGTCGAAGGCCATGTAGATGGTCATCAGCTTCGACATCGAAGCAGGCGGCAGCGGCTCGTGGGCGTTCTTTTCGAGAAGAACCGTGCCGGTGGTCTGATCGTAGACCCATGCGGAACGGGCCGCCGTCTCGAAACCCTGGGCGAGGGACGAGACGGGGCAGAGGAGCCCGAAGGCCAGGGCGGCGTAAAGTCGGGTCATCGGGATCCTCCCCCGTGTGGTCAGCTTCTGACGAGATAGGCGTCCGCGAATCCTTCCGCCACCGCGCGCGACAGGAGATCCCGCTGCTGGTCCGCGGTTTCGGCAGGCCCGAGGAGGAGGCGCCATGCGGCGGCACCTTGAACAGGTACAACCTGTACCGGCAGCCCCTTGGCGCGGAGCCCCTGGGCGGTTTCGTTCACGAAGGCCTCGACCTCGAAGCTGCCGAGTTGCACGAACGGGTTGCGGAGGCTCGACCCCGAGGCCGCTGGTACCCCGGCGGGTTGGAGCGTGCTGGTCGCGATCCCCGCCTCTCCGGCGGTGAGAGCAGTGACAGGCTGGGGCAGGTCGGGCTCTGGCGAGGCGGCGAAGATGGCTTCGAGGGACTGCGCGACCGCCTGCCCCGGCGCGGGGTCCACGGATGCAGCCGGGGCCACTTGAGTGGATGCCGTAGCCTGTGCGACGGGGGTCGCGCTGCTCGCGACCGGTGGGGCTGCCGGAGCGGCAGCCGCTCCCGCGGGCGCGGCTGCCGGGGCTACCGGGGCTACCGGGGCTGGCGCCTCCTGCCGGCGCAGGGCGGTCACCTGGAGGTTCGCGGGCGCTCCCGCGAGCATGCCCAACGCCTCGGCCGCGTCGGAGGAGACCTGGAGCGCCGGGCCCGGCAGGTCGCGTTCCCGCCGGAACAGCGCGCCGATCACCTGCTGGCCGTTGCCGGTGTTGAGGATGAGCACGCGCTCCGGGTCCGCGACATCGGGATGGGCCACCCAGACACCGCCCAAGGACGGACGTCCGTCCCAAAGGCCCGGTTCGGAGGTCTGGAAGATCTCTGGCGCGGCGATGTCCGCCCCCGCTGCCGTCGGCGTCGAAATGGCAGAAGGTTGCGCCCCATCGCCCCCGACGCCCAGTTCAGGAACCCCTTCGCAAGCAGTCAGCAGTCCCGCAACCACGAGCGCCACTGCGCCCCGCGAACCCCGCGCCAGGCCATGACGTACGACCCGATTGCCACTCATCGCTCCGCCCCTCGTCCTTGGGCCGTTGGCCGGCACCCATGCTTCGATCACCGGCCCGCGAGGTCCGGTCACCGTTCGGCCTCGTCTCGGCCTCTGTGTCGGCCAGCATAGCTACCGCGCCGATCCTTGGAAAGGCGAGGCGCGGCATTCCGGTGCCGATCGATGGCAACTAGGCCCTTTCCAAGCCCCGCCCGCCATCCTATCACGAGCCGCCCGGAGGAGTGGCAGAGTGGTCGATTGCTGCGGTCTTGAAAACCGCCGGGGGTGCAAGCCTCCCGTGGGTTCGAATCCCACCTCCTCCGCCATTAGACTCGATTGGGTCCATGCCACGTTAGGTCATTGGGCTCCTACGTGCCGGCAAGGTACCA
>CADCUU010000065.1 GCA_902805995.1 uncultured Rubellimicrobium sp. | reverse complement strand
CGGCCATGACGACGAGGCTTGCGGGAATCAGGGTTCCATCGGCAAGTTCCACCGCCCTGACGCGGTCTTCTCCCAGAATGGCCTTGGTGTTGGCTTTCGTGACGACCTGGATGCCGCGGCGCTTCAGCTCCTTTTCCAGAAGGTAGCCCGCGGCGGGGTCGAGCTGGCGCTCCATCAGCGTGGGCATGACATGGAGGACGGTGACCTCCATTCCGCGCATCTTGAGGCCCGCCGCCGCTTCGAGGCCGAGAAGGCCGCCGCCGATGACCACGGCTCGGCCGCCTCGTTGGGTGGCGTCCAGCATCTTCCCCACGTCGTCGAGGTCGCGGTAGGCGAGGACGCCGGGAAGATCCTTGCCCGGCACGGGGATCATGAAGGGGTTGGATCCAGTGGCGATGACAAGCCGGTCATAGGGGACCGTGACGCCGCCATCCGAGGTCACCGTCCGCGCCGCCCGGTCGATCTGCGTGACCCGGTGCCCGCGATGAAGCGTGATGCCATGGGCGGCGTACCAAGCGTCATCGTGGATGACGATGTCGTCGTAGGTCTTCTCGCCCGACAGCACGGGGGACAGCATGATCCGGTCGTAGTTCACCCGGGGCTCGGCGTTGAAGATGGTCACGTCGAAGGCATGGGGGGCCTGCTCGAACAGGTGCTCCAGCATCCGGCCCGGGGCCATGCCGTTGCCGATGATGACGAGGCGTTCGGTCATTGTCGGGGTCCTCAGGTCACAAGGGGAAGGGGCGCGGCGGGCCGGACCTGCCGCGCCAGGGGCTCACTCGGCGGGGAGTGGCGAGGGCGCGGCGTTCAGGCGGCGTACGGTCGCGGTCATCCAGAGGAAGCTCACGGCGACAAGGAGGAACAGGAGGACGAAGCAGCTCGACGCGGAGCCGGTCGCGTCCTTGATCGCCCCGAAGGCGAGCGGCAGGACAAAGCCGCCCAGGCCCCCGATCATTCCCACGAGACCGCCCACGGCGCCCACACTGTCCGGGTAGTAGACCGGGATGTGCTTGTAGACCGCGGCCTTGCCGATCGCCATGAAGAAGCCCAGCACCGCGATCACCAGGAGGAAGACGGGCCAGGCCAGCGTCGCGCCGCCCGCCACTGACCCGTCCGCCGCGCCGAATGTCGCGGGGGCCGACAGGATCAGCGTGCAGACCGCCGACACGCCAAAGGTCCAGAACAGCACGCGCCGCGCGCCCACCCTGTCCGACAGGACGCCGCCATAGGCGCGGAAGATGGAGCCCGGGATGGAGTAGGCGGCGCCGATCATGCCCGCGACCTTGAGGTCGAAGCCGTAGACGCCCACGAGGTAGCGCGGCAGCCAGAGCGACAGGGCCACGAAGGCGCCGAAGGTGAAGAAGTAGTAGAGCGAGAAGCGCCAGACGCGGATGTCACGGAGGGGTTCGAACTCCTTGAGGAAGGGCCGGGCGGGCGC
>CADCUU010000064.1 GCA_902805995.1 uncultured Rubellimicrobium sp. | reverse complement strand
ATCAGGAGGGGCGTGCCATTCTCCAACCCCTCGGCGCCGCGCCGCGCGGCCTCGGCCCCGAAGATGAGGGTGGGGACGTAAAGCGGCAGCACCAGCAGTGACAGCAGGAGCCCCCCGCGCCGGAGACCCACCGTCAGCGCCGCCCCGAACGTCCCGATGACCGACAGGGCAGGCGTGCCCAGCGCGAGCGTCAGCACCAGCCATCCAAAGGCCGGCCCCTGGAGGCTGAGGAGCACCCCGAGCGGTGCCGCCGCGAGCGTGAGGGGGAGCCCCGTCGTGAGCCAATGCGCCGTGGCCTTGGCCAGCGCGACTGCTTCCAGTGGAAGGGGAGAGGTCGCGATCAGGGACAGCGCCCCATCCTCGTGGTCGAGAGCGAACTGGCGGTCGAGCGACAGCAGCGTCGCCAGAAGCGCCGCGACCCACAGGATGCCAGGACCGATGCGCGACAGGATTGCGGCCTCCGGTCCCACGGCGAACGGGACCAAGACGATGACGATCAGGAAGAACGCGAGCGACAGGCCGAACCCCCCGCCCGCACGGAAGGCAAGCCGCAGGTCGCGCAGGAGGAGGGCTTTCATCGCGCGACTCCGGGGTCTGGGACGTCCATTCCCGGCTGCACAACACAGCGCCGCCCTCGCCAGTGCCCCCTGACAAGCACCTCAAAGGGTCGGGATAAATCGCGGTCCCTCAATCTACGTCGGAGGTGGCCGGACCTCTGAGTCGCCTGTCCCCCAGCCAACTGACCGCCATGCCCCGGACTGTCTGACCGCCCTGCCGCCTGCAACCTGCTCAAAGCCCACCGATGCATCACAAGAACGCCGAATCCGAACCCTGCGTCTCGACGGTCCGGAGGTCCGGCCGGAACCCCGACAGGTCCAGTTCCGGCGCGTCCAGGCCCAGCGGCACATGGGTGGCGATGACCGCCAGTCCGCCCGCCCCGAGATGCCGGTCGCGCAGCCAATCCGCGAATCGCGCAACGGACGCCGCATCCAGCGACACGGTAGGTTCATCGAGGAGGAGGATCGGGCGGGCGATCACCGCAAGCCGCGCGAGCCCCAAGCGGCGGGACTGACCGGCCGACAGGGTGCCCGCAGGGCGTTCCGCAAGCGAGCGAAGGTCGAAGTCACCCAAAACGGCCCTGTCGAACGGCCGGGCGTAAAGCTCAGCCCAGAAGCGCAGGTTCTCCTCGACGCTCAGCGCCGCCTTGATGCCGTCGGCATGGCTCGCATAGGCGGCGCTCTCCTGGGCCATGTCGATCCGGCCCGACAAGGGAGGCGCGAGTCCGGCAAGAACCCGCAGCAGCGTCGTCTTGCCCGCCCCGTTCGGCCCGCAAAGGATCAGCGCCGCGCCGGGGGCAACAGTGAAGGACAGACCGCTCAGCACCGGAACGCCGCCCCGGGCGACGGCCAGATCCTCGACCCGGAGAGCCCCTGCGGGAGCGGGGTCAGGCGTCACACGGGAATCAGCGCGACTCCGACGCGCCGTCCCTCGGACAGGAGCACGTTGAAGGTGCGGCAGGCGGCGGGGGTGGGCATCGGCTCCAGCCCCAGGCCCACATCCTCCATCACCGCGCGAAAGCCGGTGGGGAGGTAGCCCATCTCCGGCCCGGTCCCGACGAAAAGGAAGTCCATGCGCCCGGCCTCGGCCAGGATCTGCGCCGTATCCTCCCACCCCGACCAGGGCAGGACGCCCGCATCGGGCAGGATAAGGAGCGGCCCGTGATGGACGCGCCCGCCCACGCGGAAGAAGCCCGGCCCGTAGCTGTCCACGGGCAGGGCGTCGGGGAAGCGCATCTCTTGCAGCATGGGCTCCCCCTCAGGCGTCGATGTCGGCGAATTCGTTGCCGGGCTTCCGCACCTTCTCACCGCGCGGCAGCCCGATCCACAGCACGATGTTCTTGGCGACATAGACCGAGGAATAGGTCCCCACGAACACGCCCAGCGTCATCGCGAAGATGAACCCGCGGATCACGTCCCCCCCGAAGATGAGGAGCGGGATCAGCGCGAGGAGCGTGGTGCCCGCGGTGACGAGGGTGCGCGACAGCGTCTCGTTCACCGACAGGTTCATCACGTCCCGCAGCGGCATCGCCTTGTACTTGAGCAGGTTTTCCCGGAGCCGGTCGAACACCACCACCGTGTCGTTCACCGAATAGCCCAGGATCGTCAGCAGCGCCGCCACGATGGTCAGGTCGAACTTGAGCTGGAACAGCGAGAAGATCCCCGCCGTGACGATCACGTCATGGAGGAGCGCCACGATCGTGCCCAGCGAATACTGCCACTCGAACCGCAGCCAGATGTAGATGCCGATGCCGAGCGAGGCCCCCGCGATCGCGAGGAACGCCGTGCGGATCAGCTCGCCCGACACCTTGGGCCCTACCGATTCGACGGAAGGGAAGGTCATGCCGGGATCGATGGCCCGCAGCGCTTCCTCCACCGCGGTGATGGTCTCGGGCGTGACGGCCTCCTGCCCTTCCTGGGGGGCGATGCGAACCTGCGCCACATGCTGGTCGTCCGCGAAGGTGGGGTCGAACACCTCGGTGATGGTCACGTCGCCCAGGCCCAGTTCCTGCAGGACGTCGCGGTAGGCCCCCACATCGACGGGGATCGACGACTCGGTGCGGATGGTCGTCCCGCCCTTGAAGTCGATCCCGAAGTTGAAGCCCAGGGTCATGAAGGACAGGAACGACGCCAGCACCGCGACCGTCGACAGGCCCAGGGTGATCCACTGAAGGCGAAAGAAGTTGATGTTGGTCTTTTCGGGGGCAAGTCGCAGGCGCCAGGCCATGTTCAGATCCTTACACGACGATGGTCTTGGGCCTGGTCCGCGCGAACCAGAGGGCGATCAGGAGACGGGTCACGAACACGCCGGTGATGATGGTGGTCACCACGCCGATGGCGAGCGTCACGGCAAAGCCGCGGATCGGGCCAGACCCCACGAAGAACATGATGGCCGCGACGATGAAGGTCGTGACGTTCGCGTCCACGATGGCCGAGATGGCCTTGGCGAACCCTTCCTGCACGGCCTTCACCGGGCCCGCGCCACGGCGGATCTCCTCGCGCATGCGCTCGTAGATGAGGACGTTGGCGTCCACCGCCTGCCCCATGGTGAGCACGATGCCCGCGATGCCGGGCAGCGTCAGCGCGGCCCCCAGCGCCGACAGAATGGCGATGATGAGGACGATGTTGATGACCAGCGCCACCATCGCGACGACGCCGAAGGCGCCGTAGGACGCCACCATGAAGATCAGCACGAGGACCATCGCCGCCCAGGCCGCCGTCTGCCCCGCCTCGATCGAATCGCGCCCAAGCTCGGGACCGATGGTCCGCTCCTCGAGGAAGGTGAGCTCCGCCGGAAGGGCGCCTGCGCGCAGCAGCACGGCGAGGTCGGTCGACTCCTCCACGGTGAACTGGCCGGTGATGATGCCCGACCCGCCCGGGATCGCGCTCTGGATCACGGGGGCGGAGATCACCTCCTCGTCGAGCACGATCGCGAAGGGGGCGCCGATGTTCTCGGCGGTGTATTCGCCAAAGGCGCGAGCGCCCTGGGGGTTGAAGCGGAACGACACCGCGGGGTTGCCGCTCTGGTCAAAGGACGGCTGAGCGTCCACCAGTTCCTCGCCCGTGACGACGGGGGCGCGCTCCAGCACGTAGAACACGCCCTCCTCGTCGAGGGAGGGGAGAAGGATGTTGCCGGTGCCCGGGTCCGCCTCGGCATCTGCGGTGCGGCTCACCACGGGCTGGAAGGTGAGCTGCGCGGTGGTGCCGATCAGGTCCTTGACCTCCTGCGCGGAGCCCACGCCGGGCACCTCCACCAGGATGCGGTCGGAGCCCTGGCGGACGATGTTGGGCTCGCGGGTGCCGACCTCGTCGATGCGGCGGCGCACGATCTCCAGCGCCTGCTGGACGGTGCGCGAATCGGTCGCGGCACGCTCGGCCTCGGACAGCTGGACGGTCAGGAGGTCGCCGTTCGCCACGACCTCGATGTCCGACGCACCGCCGCCGGTGAAGCTCGCCACCGGCTGGGCGAGCCCGCGCACAATCTCGATGGCGCGGGCCGCGCCGGCGGGATTGGAGATGCGGATGCGGAGTTGCGACGCGTCGCCCTCCTCGTCGCGGGTGACGAAACCCACGGTGTCCCGCTCGGCCGCGAGGGCGTCGCGGATCTCGGGCCAGAGCACGTCCATGCGGGAGGCGTAGACGTCCTCCACCTGAACCTCGGCCAGAAGCGACGCGCCGCCGCGGAGGTCGAGGCCCAGATGCACAAGACCGGAGGGCAGCCAGTCCGGCCAGAGCGAGGCGTCAGCCTCCAGCTCGGGCGTCGTCAGGCCGGCCCCGATCTGGGCCGCGGCGTCGTTGTGACGCTCCACGCGATCATAGAACAGGTTCGGGAGCGCGAAGAGCACTCCCGCCACCACGGCCAGCACCACCAGAAGGCGCTGCCAGAGAGGGATGAAGATCATGTCAGGCTTTCGCCGGTTCAGTCTTGCTGACGACGGTCTGGATGGTGGAGCGGACCACGCGCACGTTGACGTTTGGCGCGATCTCGACCTCGACCTCGTTCTCGTTGTCCTTGACGCGGGTGACGCGGCCCACGATCCCGCCGGAGGTCACGACCTGATCGCCCCGCCGCAGGGCGGCGACCATGGCCTGATGCTGCTTCAGCTTCTGCTGCTGAGGCCGGATCAGCAGGAAGTACATGATGAGGAAGACGAGAACGAGCGGGACGAGGGAAGCGATGCCTTCCATGGCGGTCCTTTGCATGCGCGTGAGGGGGGCGATTGGCCCGCCCCGGAAAGTCGCGGCAACATAAGGGCCGATCCCCCCCTTGGCAACGGCACCCTCCCGTGAGCGCTCGCGGGGCTCCTCGCGGCACTTCCGCGCAGGCGGGGGATGGGGCATAGGGGGCGCGGCCCCAATCCGGCCCCAACCCTTTTCGTGGACCCTGACCCATGCACGACATCCGCGCCATCCGAGAGAACCCGGCCGCCTTCGACGCCGCGCTGTCCCGGCGCGGCCTGTCGCCGATGAGCGAAAAAGTCCTGAGCCTCGATGAATATCGTAGGGATCGCATCGAAGAAGCAGAGACGACTCAGTCGTACTTGAACCGCGCTTCCAAGGAAGCTGGCGCGGCCAAAGCTCGTGGCGATGAAGCCGAGTTCCAGCAGAAGCGCGATTTCGTCGCCGCTTCTAAGGAGCGCGTTTCGCGGCTGACTGAGGAAGCCAAAGCTGCGGATGCTAAGCTCCGCGATCTGCTTCTTCAGATTCCCAACCTGCCCTACGCCGACGTGCCAGACGGCAAGGATGAGGCCGACAACATCGAGATCAACCGCTGGGGCACTCCGCGCGACTTCGCCTTCCAGCCGCGCGAGCACTACGACCTTCCCGCCGCGCGGGGCATGGACTTCGGCACCGCCGCCAAGCTGGCGGGGAGCCGCTTCGTCGTCCTGACCGGCGCGATGGCGCGGCTCCATCGGGCCCTGGCGCAGTTCATGCTCGACCTGCACATTGAGGAGCACGGGCTGAGCGAGACCTGGACGCCGGTCCTCGTGAAGCCGGAGATGATGCTCGGCACCGGGCAGCTGCCCAAGTTTGCCGAGGACTCCTTTGAGACCACGAACGGATGGTGGCTCGTCCCGACCGCCGAGGTGACGCTGACCAACATCGTCAACGGCGAGCTGGTGGAGGAGGCGACCCTGCCCCGCCGCTATGTCGCCCACACCCAGTGCTTCCGGTCCGAGGCGGGATCGGCGGGCCGCGATACCTCGGGGATGCTCCGCCAGCACCAGTTCGAGAAGGTCGAGATGGTGTCCGTCACCCGGCCCGAGGAGTCGGACGCGGAGCACCGCCGCATGACCCGCTGCGCGGAGACGGTTCTCGAACGGCTGGGGCTGCCCTACCGGACGGTGGTGCTTTGCGCGGGGGACATGGGCGCAGGGGCGCGGCGCACGCATGACTTGGAGGTCTGGCTGCCCGGTCAGAACCGCTACCGCGAGATCAGCTCCGTCAGCACCTGCGGCGACTATCAGGCGCGGCGGATGAACGCGCGCTACCGGCCCAGCGCCGGGGGCAAGCCCGAATTCGTGCACACGCTGAACGGATCGGGCCTCGCCGTTGGCCGAACGCTGATCGCGGTGCTGGAGAACGGGCAGGAGGAGGACGGCTCGGTCACGCTGCCCGAGGTCCTGCACCCCTACCTGCGTGGCGCGACCCGGATCACCTCCGAGGGGACGCTAGCCTGATAGGGTCGTTGCGCGGGGCGGGGCAGATGAGCCCTCGCCCCGCCTCGATCGCTTTGCGGGACCGCCATTCTCCGATGCGGAGGGGCGTTCTTGAACGGCGACGCCGATCGCCGCAAAGGGGGCGCTTGCGTCAGACGAGTGACTCGCGGGGCGGTATCGAAGCTCCCTCTTCCCGCCGCGATTGCCTTGGGAAGTAGCCGGTCTTCGATGCGGGTGGGTGCGAAGCCGGGGCTGCCCTGCGGGACTCCTAGGACGGTCTGGTCCGATAGGGCTTGAAGCGGGCCGTGGTCCGCCCTCTATCTGAGCCATGCGCCCCCTGCCCCTCCTCGTGCTGCTCTTCACCCTGGCCTTCATCGCCTCGGGCTATCTGATCCCCTTCGATGGGTATGACGGCACGCAGGTGCCCATCCCGCAGGTGGACCCACCGATCCAGCCGGCGGGCTGGGCCTTCTCCGTCTGGGGCGTGATCTATGGCTGGCTGCTGGTCTCGGCGGTGTTCGGCATCCTCAAGCGCGCGGACGATCCCCAATGGGACCGGGCGCGGGTGCCGCTGCTCCTGAGCCTCGTCCTCGGGACGCCCTGGGTGGCCATCGCGAATGTGTCCGCCGTCTGGGCCACGGTCGTGATCTTCGGGATGCTTGCCTCGGCGGTCTGGGCGCTGCTGCGCGCGCCTGCGCGGGATCGCTGGTGGCTTCAGGCGCCGGTCGCGCTTTATGCGGGCTGGCTCACGGCGGCGGCCTTCGTCTCCCTGGGAAGCACCATGGCGGGCTGGGGCATCGGGCCGGGGTCGCTGGGCTGGGCGTTCATCGGCATCCCCCTCGCGCTGCTGACGGCCGTCGCGGTGCTGGTCGCCAAGCCGCAGACGCCGGAATACGCAGTGACGGTCTGCTGGGGGCTGTTCGGGATCGCGATGAAGAACGGCGCGGACCTGCCGGGGGTCACGGCCCTTGCGGTCGCGGGCATCCTGTCACTGGCCGTGGTGGCCTGGGCCGGGCGGCGGCGTGTGGCCCCGGCCCGGCCTGTCTGAGCGCGGGCTACGACCCGCCGCCCTGGGCCCGGTCCTTGAGGTGCTTTGTCAGCGAGGTGATATTGGCCTTCTTGCGATCCTTGAACGGGTTCTTCTCCGACCGGTCCCGTAGCATCAGGCGAATCGGCGTGCCGTCGAGGTCGAAGGCGTTGCGCAACCCGTTGACGAGGTAGCGCTCGTAGCTCGTCGCGACGTCCTCGGGGTGGGTGGACATGACGACGAAGGCGGGGGGCCGCGTCTTCACCTGGGTCATGTAGCGCATCTTGATCCGGCGCCCGCCAGGGGCCGGCGGCGGATGCGCCTCGGTCATGCCCATGAGCCAGCGGTTGAGCTGCGCGGTCGGGATGCGGCGGTTCCAGACCTCGTGCGCCTTGACGACGGCGTCGTGGAGCCGGTCGAGGCCCCGTCCCGTCTTGGCGCTGACGGTCACGAGGGGCGCGCCGCGCAGCTGCGGCAGCAGACGCTCGAACGATTCCTTCAGATGGGCGAGCCGCGCCTCCCGGTCGGTGGCGAGGTCCCATTTGTTGACGGCGATCACGACCGCCCGGCCCTCGCGCTCCGCCAGGTCGGCGATGCGGAGGTCCTGCTGCTCGAAGGGGATGTCCACGTCGAGGAGAATGACCACGACCTCGGCGAATCGCACGGCGCGCAGGCCATCGGACACGGAGAGCTTTTCGAGCTTT
>CADCUU010000063.1 GCA_902805995.1 uncultured Rubellimicrobium sp. | reverse complement strand
TACCGCTTCCGCCCGGTGATCCAGGCATCATAGCCCTGGAGCGCGTTCTGCAGCGGCTCGGTCTTGCGAAGCGAGCAGCAGGCGTCGGGGTCGTACTGGTGCAGGAGCCCTTCGTTGTCCCTCTCGAACACGGCCTCGCGGCTCGCGCGGATCACCTGCACGTTGGTGAGGCGCAGCCGTTCGGTGAGTTCGAGCTGATAGGCCAGGGTCTCGGCGAACAGCATTTCCGTGTCGATGAACAGGACCGGGACGTGCCGGTTCGTCACCGCCGCCATGTGCAGGAGCACGACCGACTCCGCCCCGAAGGAGGACACGAGCGCGAGCCGCCCGACCTCCGGGTCGGTCATGGCGTGATGCAGCACATCGGTCGCGGAGTGGTGCTTGTAGCGGGCGTTGAGGGCCGCCACGCGCTCGGCCACGGGGCTCATGCCCGCGCCGCTCACGCGCTCGGCGCCGCCTTTCGTGATGAAATCAGGCCGCATCCGCCGTCTCCTCAGCTTCGTAAAGGAAGCTCTTGAAGGGCTCCAACCCGACCCGGCGCACCGTTTCGAGGAAGGTCTCCTCCGCGTCGCGCCGGATGTCGAGGTAGCCCAGGACCAGACGCTCCACCGCGCCCACGATCTCCTCGGCGGGGAAGCCGGGGCCCATCTTCTCGCCGATGGCGGCCGTTTCAGTGCCGTCGCCGCCGAGCGTGATCTGGTAGTTCTCCACCCCCGCGCGGTCGAGGCCGAGGATGCCGATATGGCCGACATGGTGGTGCCCGCAGGCGTTGATGCAGCCCGAGATCTTGATCTTGAGCGGCCCGACCTCGTGCTCGACCTTCAGCTCATCGAAGCGGGTGGCGATCTGCTGGGCGATGGGAATGCTCCGCGCCGTGGCCAGCGCGCAGTAGTCCATGCCCGGGCAGGCGATGATGTCGCTCACGAGGCCGATGTTGGCCGTGGCGAGGTCCGCCTCGCGCAGGGCCGCCCAGACCGCCGGCAGGTCCGACTTGTGGACATGCGGGATGATGATGTTCTGCTCGTGGGAGACGCGTAGCTCGCCGTGGCCGTAGCGTTCGGCCAGATCCGCCATCACGCGCATCTGGTGCGCGGTGGCGTCGCCCGGGGTCTCGCCGTGCTTCTTGAGGGAGATCGACACGATGGCGTAGCCGTCCACCCGGTGGGGGTGGAGGTTCACGTCCGTCCAGGCGCGGAACACCCCGTTGGAGGCACGGAACGCCTCGTAATCGTCATAAGGCGCGTTGCGGAAGGCCGGGGGCGCGAACTGCGCCTCGATCCCTTCCAGGATTTCCTGGTCGACGCCGGACCACTGGGGCCGCAGGCGCGCGAAACGCTCCTCGACCTGGGCCTTGAAGACGTCGAGCCCGTTCTCGAAGACAGTGATCTTGATGCGGGCCTTGTACTTGTTGTCGCGCCGACCCCGGAGGTTGTAGGCCCCGAGCACCGCCTCGATGTAGGGCAGCAGGTCCGCCTGGGGCAGGAAGTCCCGGATTACCTGGGCGAGCATGGGCGTACGGCCAAGGCCGCCACCCACCATCACCTCGAATCCGGGCTCGCCGGCCGCGTTGCGGACCATGCGCAGGCCGATGTCGTGCGCCTTGGTCACGGCGCGGTCGTTGGGCGAGCCGGTGATGGCGATCTTGAACTTGCGCGGCAGGAACTGGAACTCCGGGTGGTCCATGGACCACTGGCGCAGCAGTTCGGCGATCGGGCGCGGGTCCGCGATCTCATCGGCCGCGGCGGCGGCGAAGTGGTCGGCGGTCACGTTGCGCACGCAGTTGCCGGAGGTCTGGATGGCGTGCATCCCCACATCCGCGAGCGCGTCGAGGATGTCGGGCACGTCCTTGAGGCGCGGCCAGTTGAACTGGATGTTCTGGCGCGTGGTGAAGTGGCCGTAGCCCTTGTCCCACCGCTCCGCGATGTCCGCGAGCCGGCGCATCTGGCTCACGTTCAGGGTCCCGTAGGGGATCGCGACGCGCAGCATGTAGGCATGAAGCTGGAGGTAGAGGCCGTTCATCAGCCGCAGGGGGCGGAACTCGTCCTCGGTCAGCGATCCCTCGATGCGGCGCTGCACCTGGCCACGGAACTGGGCGGCCCGCTCGCGGACGAAGGCTTCGTCGAATTCGTTGTACTTATACATTCTCAGCCTCTTGTCCGGGGATGTGGCCACGGGGCGCAAAGCCCTCGGCGCGCTTGCCCAGCACGTAGTTGGTGGGTCCGTGGGTCCGGAAGGCCTCGCGGAAATGGGTGGGGACGGGACGGCCCTGAGCGTCCGCCGCGGCATCGACCAGCTCGGCGCCCACGACGACCGAAGGCTGGCCCTTGGCGAACAGGAGCCGGAGCTGCGCCACGGCCTCGTCCTCGATCAGCTCGGCCTCGCCCATGTCGCGGGTCCAGCGGTCATCGGCGGTGAGCCAGACGGCCTCGCCCTCGATGAGGGCGTTGGCGGACACGACCTTGGGGGTGAATCGCTTGCTCATAGCATGGCCTCCTGAAGTTCGCGGGCCTGCACGACCGCGTGGCGCGGCGCAAGGCCGATAAAGGTAAGGGCGGGGCCGTTCATGTCGGCCTCGGTCAGGGCGGGCTCCATCTCGGCCACCGTGGTGGACAGCACCCGCTGGTCGGGACGGGAGGCGTTCTCCACCACCGTCACCGGGGTCGCGGGGTCGCAGCCATGCATCAGGAGCCGCCCTTGGACGAAGCGCGCCGCGCGCTTGCCCATGTAGATCGCCGCGACCTCGCCCGGCCGCGCGAGGGCCCGCCAGTCGTGGTCCGCGAAGCCCTTGACGTCATGCCCCGTCAGCAGCCGCACCTGGGAGTTGCGGCCCCGCTTGGTGAGGCTCTGCCCGATGGCCGCGACCGCCGCCGAGGCCGCCGTGATGCCCGGAACGATGGCGAAGGACACGCCAGCCGCCTCGCAGGCCTCCACCTCCTCGTCGAGCCGCCCGAAGACCGCGGGGTCGCCGGACTTGAGGCGGACCACATGGCGGCCCTTCTTCGCGTGCTTCACGATCATGGCGTCGATGTCGGCCTGGGGGGTGGCCTCGCCGAAGCCCTCCTTGCCGGCGTCGATGATCATGGCCTCGCGCCGGGCGAGGTCCAGGATCGCGGGCGTCACCAGCCGGTCGTGGATCACCACGTCGGCAGCATCCAGGGCCCGGCGGGCCCGCACGGTCAGCAGGTCCGGATCGCCCGGGCCCGAGCCAACGAAATCCACGTGGCCCTTTCTGGGGGTCGCGGTCAGATGATCCGCGAGGAGCTGCGCCAGAGCCGGCGCCACGGCCCCCTCGCCGCCCTTGGCGTAGGACTGCGGGCCGACGCTCGCGTAGTAGTCGCCCCAGAACTCCCGCCGCTTGCGGCCGAAGGGGAGCTGCTCGGCGGCATGGCGAAACGAACGGCCCACCCGGGTCAGGAAGCCCAGCGACGAGGGCAGCCGCGCCTCCAGGTCCGCCTTGATGGAGCGTGCGAGGACCGGCGCGGCCCCTTCCGTCCCGATGGCTACGACAACCGGGTCGCGGTCCACGATGGCGGGGGTGATGAAGGCCGAATCCTCAAGGTTGTCGACGACGTTGTGGGGCACCCGCGCCTCAAGGGCGAAGGCCACGAGACGCGCGTCAAGGAGGTCGTCCTCGTCCGCCGCATAGGCCAGCACCGCGCCCATCACGTCCGTGGCCTCGATGCCGCGGCGATAGAGCTTGAGGAGCCCCTGCTCGGCCCAGGCCACAACCTCGGGCTCGGCCTCGGGGGCGTAGACCTCGATGCAGGCTTCGGTCTTGAGTAGGAGGCGCAGCTTTGCGATGGCCGCATCGCCGCCGCCGGAGAGGACGATCCGGCGTCCCTTGACCGCCATGAAGACCGGGAAATGCTGCATCGGCCGACTCCGTCGCGGACCCCGCGCCCGCCATGGCAATATAGAACTTCGTCCTTGTTTTACGCCATCCGGCAGGCGAGATAAGGACACGCGTTCCGTCGACCAGAACAGGCAGGACGTTCGTTCCAAAACCCGCAGGAGTCGAGAATGGCGTTCCGACTGGATGACACCGACCGGAAAATCCTTGTCGAACTTCAGCGCGACGCGGGCCGGTCGCTGGACGAGATCGCACAGGCCGTGGGCTCTTCCAAGACCCCGGTGTGGAACCGGATCAAGAAGATGCGCGAGGCCGGGGTGCTCAAGCAGCAGACGGTTCTGCTCGACGCCGAGGCGCTGGGATTCGAGGCGACCTTCTTTGTCCTGATCCGCACGAGCGAGCACGAGGCCGACTGGCAGCAGAAGTTCCTGGCCGCCCTTCGCGCCCGGCCGGAGGTGCAGGAGGCCCACCGGCTGGCGGGGGACATCGACTACATCCTCAAGGTCCGGGTGAAGAACGCCCGGGCCTACGACACCTTCTACCAGGCGCTGATCTCGGAGGTGCGGATCTACAACGTGACCGCGCTCCTCTCCATGGAGGAGATCAAGAGCACGGTGGCGCTGCCGCTATAGGAGGTTGGCTGGCGCGCACCGCCCGGCCTACCGTCAGCACGCGGTACGCTCACGCCTCCACCATCAACCGCTCCAGCCCGTGGAAGTGGTACACGTCGCCATAGCGCGGCACGTCTGTCAGCCGCAGCCCCGGGCACCGCTCCCAGAGCTTCCTGAGCCCGATCAGCAGCTCCAGGCGGGCGAGCGGCGCGCCCACGCAGAAGTGGATGCCGCCCCCGAAGGCCACGTTCGCCGGCCCCTGACGGGAAGGGTCGAAACGCCCGGGCTCCGGATAGGCCACCGGGTCCCGGTTCGCCGCGCCAAGGAGAAGCGCCACTTGGTCGCCCCGCCGGAACGGATTACCGAAAAGCTCCACTTCCTCGTAGACCCAGCGCGTGAACATGTGGAGCGGCGGGTCGAAGCGCAGCACCTCCTCCACCGTGCCCTCGTCGATGGTCCGGACGCCATGCTCCAGCAGCGCTTTGACACCGTTGCCCACCGTGTGGACGGTCGCCTCGTGCCCGGCATTGAGGAGGAGGATGCAGGTCGTCACCAGCTCGTCGGTGCTGAGCTTCTCCCCTGCCTCCTCGGCGGCGATGAGGTGGGTGAGGAGGTCGTCCCCGGGCGTGCTGCGGCGCGCGGCGATGGTTTCCTCCACGAAGGCGCGGAAGGCGAGCGTCGCCGCAACCGCCGCGTCCTCCACCTCCCGCGTCCGGCGGGCCTGGTACATGGCGACCATGGCGTTCGACCAGCCGAGCAGGTCATGGGCCCTGTCCTCCGGCACGCCCAGTAGGCGCGCGATCACCACGACCGGGATCACGCGTCCATAGGCGTCGAGGAGGTCGAACGGCCCTGCCGGAAAGGCGTCGATCAGCCGGTCGCAGAGCGCCTCGATCTCCGGCCCCATGGCTGCAATGCGCCGCGAGGTGAAGGCCCGCAGCACGAGCCCCCGGAGCCGCGTGTGACGGGGCGGCTCCAGCTCCAGCATGGAATGGGCCTCCACGTCGTAGAAGGGCTGGACGTGATCGGGCCAGCCGGGGGCCACCTCGGGCGGCGCCTCGCGCCCCAGCCGCCGGTCGCGCAGGAGAGACGCGACCGCCCGGTGGGAGGTCGCGCAGGGCATCCCGTACTCTTCCCAAAAGAAGAGGTCGGCCCCCTCCCTCGCCCGGTCGTAGAAGGGATAGGGGTCCTGGACGAAGGCGGGGTCGGTGGGCTGTTGCGACAGCCGCAGCATCAGGGCAGCTCCATCTCCGCGACCTGCTCCAACGCGTTGATGATGGGCGAGAAGTCCGCCGCCTTGAGGGAGGCGCCGCCCACGAGCGCGCCGTCCACGTCCGGGATGCCGAAGATCTCGGTCGCGTTCGACGGCTTGACCGACCCGCCGTAGAGCAGCCGGAAATGCGCCGCATCCGCCCCGAAGCGCGCCGAGAGACGAGAGCGGAGGAAGTCGTGCACCTCGGCGATCTGGTCCCGCGTGGGGGTGAGGCCGGTGCCGATGGCCCAGACGGGCTCGTAGGCGATGACCGTGTTCAGGCCGGTGGCCCCTTCGGGCACGGAGGCATCAAGCTGCCGCCCCACGACATCGAGCGTCTGCCCGGCCTCCCGCTCGGCCAGCGTCTCGCCCAGGCAGACGATGGCGACGAGGCCCCCCTCGTGCGCGGCGCGGGCCTTGGCGGCCACCTGCTCGTCGGTCTCGCCGTGGTTGGTGCGCCGCTCGGAATGGCCGACGATCACATAGGCCGCGCCCGCGTCCTTGAGCATCGCCGCGGACAGGTCGCCCGTATGCGCCCCGGAGGCCGCCGCGTGGCAGTCCTGACCGCCGAGTTGCAGGGGATGCTGCCCCTTCTTCCAGTTCATCTGCGCCAGAAGCGTCGCGGGGGGGCAGAGGAGGATCTCCACCCGTGGCGACAGATGCGCCTGGAGGAGCGCCTCGACCTCGGACAGCCCCTCGGCCGTCCCGTTCATCTTCCAGTTCCCGGCGGCGAGCCTGCGGCGCATCCCATGTCCCTCCTGTTGGGTTGGGACGGGACTTAGCAAGCGGCCCCCGGCGCGGAAAGGTCCTAGCGGCCCGCAACCTCGGCGAACTTCACGGACTCGCCGCAGCCGCAGGCGTCCACGACGTTCGGGTTGCGGAACTTGAAGGACGATTCGAGGAGCGAGGTCTCGTAGTCGATCTCGGTCCCGATCAGGAACATCTGGGCCATGGGCGCGACCATGACGCGCGCGCCCTCCTGCTCCACCACGGCGTCGAGCGGGTTGACGGTGTCGGCCCACTCCATGGTGTATTCCATGCCCGCGCAGCCGCCCTTCTTGATCCCGATGCGGAGGCCCTGCCGACCGTCGCGCGTCATCATCCGGGAAATCTGAGCCACCGCGCGGGGGGTCAGCGTCACGGCCTGCTTACCGGGGATCGAGAACATGGGGGAAACCTCCTGGCGTGACCCTGAACATAAGCGCCAGGGGCCTCCGCGAAAAGGGGGCGCGCCCATCAGAAGCCGGGCGGCCTGCGCCCGGTCATGTCCAGACGCCGCTCCAGGGCGAGCCCAAGGGATAGGATCGTCCCTTCCTCGAAGAGCCGCCCCCAGAGCGAGATGCCGGATGGCACGGTGAACCGCTGCCCCGACGCTCCCGCCCAGGCCGAGAGCCGGTCGGCCCCGCGCGTGGCCACTTCCTGAAAGCCCGCGCGCAGGTGCAGGCAGGGATGGCCGGAAAAGTTGCTCGCCACCAGCATGGGCCCGGTGTCGAGGGTGCCGATCACGGCATCCACGTTGCGGAAGAGGTCGTCCATCGCCTCCATGACGGCATAGCGCAGCCGGTCGAGCTGGACGTGGTCCACGGCGGAGAGGAGCCACGCCTTGCGAAAGGTGTTGGGCCAGGCGTCGTCGTCCTGCCAGGACAGGAGGTCGTCCCTGCCGCCGAGCGTCAGGTCCTCGAAGCTGGCCGCGGCCTCGGCGGAGAGCACGTTGAACAGCGCGTCGTACGGCAGGTCGGGCAAGGCGCACTCGACCACCTCGACGCCGATCTCCCGCGCGGCGACTAAGGCCGCGCGATCCACGGCGGTCGCGCCCGCCCCGAAGGCTTCGGGCAGGTAGCCTAGGCGCAAGCCCTCCAGCGGCGCCCCTGCGTCCCATCCGAACGGCGCGTCGATGGAGCCCCGGTCCGTCCGGTCGCCCCCGTTCAGCGCCGCGAGGACCAGAGCCGCGTCCTCGACGCCCCGCGTGATGGGCCCGATCTTGTCGAGGCTCGGGCAGAGCGACATGCAGCCCGCCCGCGACACCCGGACAAAGGTGGGCCGCAGCCCCGTCGTCCCGCAGCGCTGCGAGGGGGACACGATGGAACCCAGCGTTTCCGTCCCGACCGCAAAGGCGCAGAGACCCGCCGCGGTGGCCGCCGCCGATCCCGCGCTGGACCCGCTCGACCCTTCCTCCGGGTTCCAGGGGTTGCGGGTCACGCCGCCGTACCAGATGTCGCCATAGGCCAGCGCGCCGACCGCCGTCTTGCCCAGGAGAACCGCCCCCGCTTCGCGCAGCAGGCGCACCACTGCGGCATCCGTGTCGGGCACCCGGCCACGGAAGGGCTCGGCCCCC
>CADCUU010000062.1 GCA_902805995.1 uncultured Rubellimicrobium sp. | reverse complement strand
CTCCAGGAGCAGGCATGAGCGCCACGATCGAGACCCTCGTCAATCGCGAGTACCAGCATGGGTTCGTCACCGAGGTCGAGACGGACCAGCTGCCGGCGGGGCTGAGCGAGGACATCGTCCGCGCCATCTCGGCGCGCAAGAACGAGCCGGAGTGGCTGCTGGACTGGCGGCTGAAGGCGTATCGCCGCTGGCTGACGATGCGCGAGCCGCACTGGCCGAACGTGAAGTACCCGGCGATCGACTACCAGGCGGTCAGCTACTACTCGGCCCCCAAGCAGTCGGCCAAGAAGGCGTCGCTGGACGAGGTCGATCCGGCGATCCTCGAGACGTACAAGAAGCTCGGCATCTCGCTCAACGAGCAGAAGCGGCTCGAGGGCGTGGCCGTCGACGCCGTGTTCGACTCGGTGTCGGTGGGCACCACGTACAAGGCCGAGCTGGCGAAGCACGGCATCATCTTCTGCTCGTTCGGCGAGGCGGTGCAGGAGCACCCGGAGCTGGTGCGCAAGTACCTCGGCTCGGTGGTGCCCTACAGCGACAACTTCTTCGCCGCGCTGAACAGCGCCGTCTTCTCCGACGGGTCGTTCGTCTACATCCCGAAGGGCGTGCGCTGCCCGATGGAGCTGTCGACGTACTTCCGCATCAACGCCAGCGGCACCGGCCAGTTCGAGCGCACGCTGATCGTCGCCGACGAGGGCGCGTACGTGTCGTACCTCGAGGGGTGCACCGCGCCCAAGCGCGACGAGAACCAGCTGCACGCGGCCGTGGTCGAGATCGTGGCGCTGGACGACGCGACGGTGAAGTACAGCACCGTGCAGAACTGGTACGCCGGCGACGCCGAGGGGCTGGGCGGGATCTACAACTTCGTGACCAAGCGCGGCGCCTGCCGCGGGGCGCGCAGCAAGATCTCGTGGACCCAGGTGGAGACCGGCTCGGCCATCACGTGGAAGTACCCGAGCGTGATCCTGCAGGGCGACGACTCGACCGGCGAGTTCTACTCGGTGGCCGTGGTGAACGGGCGCCAGCAGGCCGACACGGGCACGAAGATGATCCACATCGGCCGCAACACGAAGTCGAACATCGTCAGCAAGGGCATCTCGGCCGGCCAGGGCAACAACGCCTACCGCGGGCAGGTGAAGGTGCTGCCGAAGGCGGAGGGCGCGCGCAACTACACGCAGTGCGACTCGATGCTGGTCGGCAACGCGTGCGGCGCGCACACCTTCCCGTACATCGAGGTGCAGAACAACACGGCCACCGTCGAGCACGAGGCGTCGACCTCGAAGATCGGCGAGGACCAGATCTTCTACCTGAAGCAGCGCGGCCTGAGCGCGGAGCAGGCGGTCAGCATGATCGTCAGCGGCTTCTGCAAGGAGGTCTTCCAGGAGCTGCCGATGGAGTTCGCGCTCGAGGCGCAGCAGCTCCTCGGCATCACGCTCGAGGGCTCGGTGGGCTGACCACGAACGTCG
>CADCUU010000061.1 GCA_902805995.1 uncultured Rubellimicrobium sp. | reverse complement strand
GCTCGCCTGGGTCGAGGAGTTGCCGTTTCGTTCCGCATTGGCTAGCCTGCCGGGATGAGGATCATCCACGATCAGTCCTGCATCGAGGAGGGGGCCGCTTGGCTCGGCGAGCGGGAGCCGCGATTCGCCATGGCCTACGAAATGGCCGCCCCTCTCAAGCTGCGGCGCTTTCCGGATGGCTACGACCGGCTCCTGTCCTCCATCGTGAGCCAGCAGGTCTCGGTCGCGGCCGCCGAAACGATCTGGCGCCGGATGGAAGGGCAGGGCCTGACCACGCCGGACGCGGTGCTGGCAGCGGAGGACACGACGCTCCGCGCCGTTGGCCTGTCGGGGCAAAAGGTCCGCTATGCCAAGGCCCTCGCGGCTGAGGGAATCGACTACGAGGGCCTGCGCGGGCTGCCGACGGAGGACGTGATCCAGAAGCTGATCCACGTCCCCGGCATCGGGCGCTGGACGGCCGAGATGTATGCCATGACCGCCCTGGGCCACGCGGATGTCTTCGCGCCCGCCGACCTCGCGCTTCAGGAGGGCGTGCGGATGCTCTGGGACCTACCCGAGAGGCCCAAGGAACGTGCCTTGAGGGAGATGGCCGAGGCCTGGTCCCCCTGGCGGGCCGTGGCGGCGCGCATCCTCTGGGGCTACTACCACGTCCGCAAGGACCGGGAGGGCGTCCGCTGAAGGTGCGTGATCGGGCTGCACGTGCCAGGCGAGACGCGGGCTCACCTCGCAGGAGGTCACGCGCGTCCGGAGCTAAGGCTGATGTGGACCGCGCCGACCCTCCTGGCCCAGCCCGAGCCGCGGCTCTATCTGCTGGCTGAGCATCCGGGTTGCCCTAGAAGGGTGACATACTGCTCAACACGCGCACGACCCTTGCCACGCGGCTTGCCCGAACCTTCGCCTGGAACATGCCCCAACATACCGAGTCCCCTCTGATGCCGTACCTTCCAGTTCCTCCAGTTCCGCAGTTTCATGGCATCCGTCGGGCACATCCGGCCGTAGTGCTTAACAGCCATGTTGACGTCATCCTTGCCGGGAGGGGCGCATGACCCGGGTCCTGCGCGCCGAGCGGGTGGAGCCGCTTTCGGGGGAGACGCGCTCGGCCATCGTGTTCCTCCACGGCTACGGGGCCAACGGGAAGGACCTGATCGGCCTCGCGGAGCCCCTGGCCGAGCACATGCCCGACACGCTCTTCCTGTCCCCCGACGGGCCCGAGGAATGCGTGGGCTCGCCCCTCGGCCTGCAATGGTTCCCGATCCCCTGGATCGACGGATCGTCGGAGGAGATGGCCCGCAACGGCGTGCTGCGGGCGGTCGACGACCTGCAAGCCTTCCTGGACGGCGTCATGGTCGACGAGGATCTGCTGCCCGAGCAGGTGATGCTTTTCGGCTTCTCGCAGGGCTCGATGATGGCGCTCCACGCGGCCCCCCGTCGCGAGGACCCGGTGGCGGGCGTTGTGGCCTTCTCCGGGCGGCTGCTGGAGCCCGAATCTCTCGCCGACGAGGTGCAGAGCCGCCCGCCCGTCCTCCTCGTGCATGGGGACCGTGACGAAGTCGTGCCCATCCAGGCCCTGCCGGAGGCGGCGCGCGCCCTGGAGGCCGCCGGATGGAGCGAGGTCTACGCCCATGTGATGAAGGGGACCGCTCACGGCATCGCCCCGGACGGGCTTTCGGTCGCGCTGGCCTTCATGCAGGACCGGCTCGGGCTCGGCTGACGCGGTTGTCACCCTTACGTCACCTTGTCGGGATAAGTCTTCGCCAGATGTAGCGAAACTTGCCCCGTCACCGACGCGACATATAGTGGTTGGTGACGGACATGCGGTGACAAGGGTTTGCAAAGCATGACGGGACCAGAGGCGAACCAGGAGGACCCGACCGGCATCATGCGGGATGCCGCGGGGTCCGACCGGCCCGGCCCGATGAGGGTTGAGCCGCCGGACAGGTTCGGCGCCCGTCGTCCCAAGCGGTGGAGCGGGTCCCGGGTGAAGCATCCCTGGCCCCCCGGCCAACGAAGTCGCCGCCCGGACACGGTCGGAGCCGCATCGTGAACATTGCCCAAGCCAACCTTAGAACACTCGTCCTCAACGCGGACATGCAGCCCCTCAGTTGGGCGCCCCTCTCGGTCTGCAGCTGGCAGGATGCGATTGTCGCGGTGGTCCAGAACCGCGTCATCCAAGTCAAGACCTACGACGACATCGTCATCCGGACCTCGAGCCGGACCTTCGAGGTCCCTTCCGTCGTGGCCCTCAAGCGGTACCGCAAGCGCCGCAAGGTGGCGTTCACGCGATACCACCTGTTCCTGCGCGATGAATTCGCCTGCCAGTATTGCGGACGCCGCCTTCCGGCAAAGGAACTCACCTTCGACCACGTGATCCCGCGCAGCAAAGGCGGCCGGTCGGCCTGGCTCAACATCGTGGCCTGCTGCGGCGAGGACAACCTTCGCAAGGGCAGCAAGACGCCGGAACAAGCAGGCCTAAAGCTCCTTCGCCAGCCCTTCGAGCCGAGCCCGTTCCAGCTCGACTCCATCGCGAAGCGCCTCGCGCCTTATACCGAGGACCTTCACCAGACCTGGCTCGACTTCCTGTACTGGGACTCTGAACTGGCGACCTGACTGTTCGGTGGCCTTCACAGGTTTTCCAGTGCCCCGCGATCTGTGCCGTCCGGGTCGTGAGCCGACCCTTTGGTCGCGATCCGATCCTTCGATCGCGGCAGTCTCCAAGTCCGTACTCTGCGAGTGCCTCGGACCGAGCGTGCTTCTGGGGCTGCGCCGGCAGTGCTGCAAAACTACGAGGCAGCGGCATGCGAGCTTCGACACTAGGCCGTCTGCGACACTAAAAATCGGTCAAAGGCATTCAACCCGGAACAAAGGTTGCTATCCCATGAAAGTCCCGGCCCGCTAATATGCGATGGGCCCACGATCAAGACGTGCGATCTCGCAACTTCTCGCCGGGATCCGGGCGGGAACCCCGCCCGGAGTTCTCACGCGATCATTTATTGGTCCGGCCACGCTGGTCGGGGTTCACGCCGCCCTCGGGCGTCACGTCGTTCATAACGTCGCCTTCGAACGTGTTGTCGCCATCGAGGTCGTCGCCTTCGGTCGCCGTCCCCGCAGACGTCCCGATGCCGGGATTGCCCTTGAGGTCTGCGTCGCTGGGCGTGTGGGTCTTCGGATGCTTGCTCGTGCTCACGGCTAGGGCTCCTCTGATGATGGTCGTTCACACGAGGAACGCGCCTGCCGCGCGCGGGTTCGCGTGCCGCCCGTGCACTGCGCGCAAGCGCGCCGACCGTCCTCCCAAGACCCAGCCTCGGAGTTAGCGACCAACGGCGCGGGCGGCCTGCCTTGACTCCGTTCATTCGCGGACCTGACATGGATCCATGGACCTGTTTCCCCTGCCGTTTCCGTCCGTGCCGCTTCAGAATGCGGCCCTGAACCTTGCGGTCGCCATGCTCTGCGGCGCTCTGATCGGGTCCGAGAGGCAGATCCGCCAGCGCATGGCGGGGCTGCGCACCAACGCGCTGGTCGCGCTGGGCGCGGCGGCTTTCGTGATCTTCTCCGGCCTTTTTCCCGACGAGGTGAGCCCCACCCGCGTCGCGGCGCAGATCGTGTCCGGCATTGGCTTTCTGGGGGCAGGGATCATCTTCCGCGACGGGTTCACGGTCTATGGCCTGAACACCGCGGCCACGCTTTGGTGCTCTGCGGGGGTGGGAATGATGGCGGGGGCAGGGGCCTGGCCTTTCGCCGGGACTCTCACGGCGTTCGTGGTCTTCATCAATCTCGGGCTGCGGCCGCTCGTGAAATGGATCAAGCGCCACACGCTGGCCGGGCAGCCGCTGCTGCGCCACTATCAGGTCTCCGTCACCTGCGACACGTCCCGCGAGGGCGAAGTGCGGGCCTTCCTCCTGCGCACCTTTGCGCTGACCGGCCTTCACCTCTCGGAGATCACCGTACGGCCTTCCGCCGACCGGACCATGCTCGACATCGTGGCCGACGTGGCAGGCGAGGCCGCCACGCCCGCCATCATCGATCAGGCGCTCGCCCGGCTCGCGGCGGAGCCAGGCCTGGCCCGCGTGCGCTGGGACGCAGTGGAGGAGGGCTGAGGCAACGCCTTGACCCGCCCGAGATAGGGCCGGAGCCCCACAGCGACCCGTCCCGTCCTTGACAAGCGGACGGGCGGGGCCAAGGAAGCCCCAGACTGGACGCCGCCGCCGCTGCAGGATAGGGGTCCGTTAGCGCTAACGGAACGGAGTGTCCCATGGCCTCGCGCGTCATCCCGGTCGAGCCTTTCGACCTCGTGATCTTTGGCGGCACGGGCGATCTTGCCCGCCGCAAGATCCTGCCCGGCCTGTTCCGCCGCTTCCTGAGCGGGCAGATGACGGCCGATTCGCGCATCATCGGGGCCGCGCGCGGCGCGCTCGACGCCGATGGCTACCGCGAGATGGTACGGGCCGGCATTCAGGAATTCGGCGGCGCCGAGGCTCAGGACGAAGCCGGGCTCGGGTCCTTCCTCGAACGGCTCGACTACGTGTCGGTGGACGCGACGGTGGAGGAGGGCTGGTCCAGCCTCGCCGGCCTGATGCGCGACGGCGTGGTCCGCGCCTTCTACTTCTCCGTCGCGCCCGCGCTGTTCGGGCCGCTGGCCGAACGGCTGCACCAGCACGGCATCGCCAACGCCCAGTCCCGCCTTGTGGTCGAGAAGCCTTTCGGCCGGGATTTCGAGAGTGCGCGCGCCCTGAACCGCATGCTGGCCGAGCACTTCCACGAGGATCAGATCTACCGGATCGACCACTACCTCGGGAAGGAGACGGTCCAGAACCTCATGGCCGTCCGCTTCGGCAACGTCCTCTTTGAGCCCCTGTGGAACAATCACTACATCGACCACATCCAGATCACCGTGGCCGAGACGGTCGGGGTCGAGGGGCGCGGCAGCTACTACGACAAGTCCGGTGCCATGCGGGACATGGTCCAGAACCATCTCATGCAGCTCCTCTGCCTAATTGCGATGGAGCCGCCGAGCCGGTTCGAGGCCGAGGCGGTCCGCGACGAGAAGCTCAAGGTCATCCGCGCGCTCCAGCCGGTTCCGGCGCATCACGTGGTCCGGGGCCAGTACGATTCGGACGGGGAGCGTCCGTCCTACCGCGAGGAGGCCGGCAGCCCCCGCACCTTCACCGAAAGCTTCATCGCGATCCGAGCGGAGATCGCGAACTGGCGCTGGACCGGCGTCCCCTTCTACCTGCGCACCGGCAAGAAGCTCCGCGCCCGCCACAGCGAGATCGCGGTCGTCTTCAAGGACCTCGGCCACTCGATCTTCGAAGGCGACGAGAAGCGGCACCGCAACATCCTGTCGATCCGCCTTCAGCCCAACGAAGGCATCGACCTGACCGTGACGATCAAGGAGCCCGGGCCGGGGGGCATGCGCCTCATCGACCGCCCGCTCGACATGACCTTCGCCGACGCCCTGGGCGAGGAAGCGCGGGAGATTCCCGACGCCTACGAACGGCTCATCATGGACGTGATCCGCGGCAACCAGACGCTCTTCATGCGCGGCGACGAGGTGGAGGCCGCTTGGACTTGGACAGACCCGATCATTGCCGGGTGGGAGAAACGCAACGACGTGCCCAAGCTTTACGATCCCGGCAGCGCGGGCCCCGACGACGCGCTGATGCTCCTGCATCGCGACGGGCGGCGCTGGCGCGAGATCAGGGGCTAGGCGAACGGGCGGCGCCCGCTATCCTCCGCCGGGCCGCGCAACGGGACAGGAATCATGGAACTCGTCACTTACGCCGACTCCGAGATGATGATGATGGAACTCGCCCAGCGCCTCGCGGGGGAGCTTCGTCAGGCGCTGCAATCGTCGGACACGGCTTCCATAGCCGTTCCGGGCGGCACCACGCCGGGGCCGATCTTCGACTCGCTCTGCGGGGCCGATCTCGACTGGGACCGCGTGTCGGTCATGCTGACGGACGAACGTTGGGTGCCCGAGGAATCCCCCCGGTCCAACACGCGCCTCCTCCGGCAGCGCCTTCTGGTCGGCAAGGCCGCGGTCGCACGCTATCTGCCGCTCTACGCCCCGACCGAGACGCCGGAGGAGGGCATCCCCGATCTGGCCGAGGCGATCTCGGAGATGCTGCCCCTGACCACCTGCCTCTTAGGCATGGGGACGGACATGCACACCGCCTCCATCTTCCCTGGCGCCGACCGGCTGGAGGACGCGCTGACCGGCGACCACATCCTTGTGCCCATGCGCGCCCCCGGCGCGCCGGAGCCGCGGGTGACCCTGTCCGCCGCCGTCCTAGGCCGCGCCATCTCGCGCCATATCGTCATCACCGGCCCGGAGAAGCGCGAGGCGCTGGACCGGGCCCGGACCCTGACCCTGACCCCGGAGGAGGCGCCCGTTGCGGCGCTCCTCAAGGGGTCCATCGTTCACTGGGCGGAGAGCTGAGATGTGGGACGCGCTGCGGCAGCACCATGAGACGGTCCATGACCGCACAATCCTGAGCCTGTTCGACGATCCCTCCCGGGCCGAGACCTTCTCCGTCCGCCTGGGCGACCTCCTGCTCGACTACTCCAAGACGAACCTCGATGCCGAGGGGCTGCGGCTTCTCGGGGGGCTCCTCGACGCGTCGAACCTCGCCGCCAAGCGTGACGCCATGTTCGCGGGGGAGCGGATCAACGAGACCGAAGGCCGGGCCGTGCTGCATACGGCGCTGCGCAGCATCGACGGCGGCCCCGTCGTGGTGGACGGCCAGGACGTCTTGCCCGGAACTCTCGACACCCTGCGCCGCATGGAAGCCTTTGCCGATGCCGTGCGCGAGGGGCGCGAGGGGGGCCAAGACGGGCGCTACACCGACGTGGTGAACATCGGGATCGGCGGCTCGGACCTCGGCCCCAAGATGGGCGCCATCGCGCTCGCCCCCTATGCCGACGGACCGCGGACACATTTCGTGTCCAACGTGGACCCGGCCGACATCCACGACGTTCTGTCCGCCTGCAATCCGGCGACGACGCTGGTGATCGTCGCCTCCAAGACCTTCACGACCCAGGAAACCATGGCCAACGCCCGCACGGCCAAGGCCTGGATGAGCGAAAAGGTCACCGACCCCGCCAGGCAGTTCGTGGCCCTCTCCACCGCAGCCGACAAGACCGCCGCCTTCGGAATCGCGCCCGAACGCGTCTTCGGCTTCGAGGACTGGGTCGGCGGGCGTTACTCCATGTGGGGCCCCATCGGGCTTTCGCTGATGCTCGCCATAGGCCCGCAAGCCTTCCGTGCCTTCCTGCGCGGCGGTCAGGCCATGGACCTCCACTTCCGCTCGGCAGACTGGCACGAGAACATGCCCGTGCTCCTCGCCCTCGTGGGGATCTGGCACAACCAGATCTGCGGCTACGCCACCCGCGCCGTGCTGCCCTATGACAACCGGCTGATGCGGCTGCCCGCCTATCTCCAGCAGCTTGAGATGGAGTCGAACGGCAAGCGCGTCGCCATGGACGGAACGCCGCTGCCCGTGCAGTCCGGCCCTGTCGTCTGGGGCGAGCCCGGGACCAACGGCCAGCACGCCTTCTACCAGCTCATCCACCAGGGCACGCGGGTCATCCCCTGCGAGTTCCTGGTTGCCGCCCGCGGACACGAGGAGGGGCTCGACCACCAGCACCGCCTCCTCATCGCCAATTGCCTCGCGCAGAGCGAGGCGCTGATGCGCGGGCGGACCATGGACGAGGCGCGCGGCCTCATGGCGGCCAAGGGGCTGACTGGAGAGGAGCTTGAACGGCAGGCCTCCCATCGCGTTTTTCCGGGCAACCGCCCCTCCACGACGCTGGCCTATCCAATCCTCGACCCGTTCACGCTCGGCCAGATCATCGCGCTTTATGAGCATCGGGTCTTCGTCGAAGGCGTGGTTCTCGGAATCAACAGCTTCGACCAGTGGGGAGTCGAGCTCGGCAAGGAACTCGCGAACGCCCTTGCCCCCATGGTGGAAGGCGAGCAGGGGACCGAGGGGAAGGACGCCTCGACGGCCGGGCTTGTGGCCTTCCTGCGGACGAACGGAGCGTAGGGCGACAGTAGTTACCAGCGTAGGAGGGGCTCTGTTCCCCCCTACAGCCGCTCGCACCGTAT
>CADCUU010000060.1 GCA_902805995.1 uncultured Rubellimicrobium sp. | reverse complement strand
AGCCACCGCCAGCCCGCCGCGCGAGGCCGTCGTCGTCCGCTTCGCCGGCGACAGCGGCGACGGCATGCAGCTGACCGGCGGCCAGTTCACGCTGTCGACGGCGCTGGCCGGCAACGACCTTGCGACCTTTCCCGACTTCCCCGCCGAGATCCGCGCGCCGCAGGGCACCACCTTCGGCGTCTCGGCCTTCCAGATCAACTTCGGCTCCTGCGCCATCGAGACCGCGGGCGACCAACCCGACGTGCTGATCGCGATGAACCCCGCAGCGCTCAAGGTGAACGTCGAGCAGCTGCGCGAAGGCGGCCTGATCATCGCCGACGAAGGCGAGTTCGGCAGCCGCAACCTCGCCAAAGCCGGATACGGGCAGAACCCGCTGGAGGACAGCAGCCTGGCGCGCTGGCAGCTGGTCAAGTTCAACATCTCGCAGCTGACGCTCGACGCCGTGAAGCCGTTCGGGCTCGGCAACAAGGAGGCGCTGCGCTGCAAGAACATGTGGACGCTTGGTCTGGCGCTGTGGATGTTCGACCGCGACCGCCAGCCGATCGTCGACTGGCTCAAGACCAAGTTCGCCAAGGCGCCCGAGCTCGCCGAAGCCAACATCGCCGCGCTTAACGCCGGTCACGCGTACGGCGAGACGGTCGAGATCGGCGTTCCGTTCAAGCAGCATGCGCTGGCGCCCGCACCCGCCGAGCCGGGCCTCTATCGCACGGTCACCGGCGCGGAATCACTGGCGCTTGGCCTGGTCGCCGGCTGCCAGCTGGCTGGCCTGAAGATGTTCTTTGGCGGCTATCCGATCACCCCCGCCTCGGCGTTGCTCCACCACCTGTCGCGACTCAAGGAATATGGGATCACCACCTTCCAGGCGGAGGACGAGATCGCCGCCATCTGCTCGGCCATCGGCGCCAGCTACGCCGGCCAGCTCGGGATCACCTCCTCGTCCGGCCCGGGCATTGCGCTGAAGACGGAAGCGATGGGGCTGGCGGTGATGACCGAGCTGCCCTTAGTCATCATCAATTCGCAGCGCGGCGGCCCCTCGACCGGGCTGCCGACCAAGACCGAGCAGTCGGACCTCTATCAGGCGCTCTACGGCCGCAACGGCGACACGCCGATCCCGGTGATCGCCGCGCGCTCTCCCGCCGATGCGTTCGAATGCGCGATCGAGGCGTGCCGGGTCGCCACCCGCTACATGACGCCGGTGATCCTGCTCACCGACGGCTATATTGCCAACGCCGCAGAGCCGTGGCGGGTGCCGGACATGAGCGGCTTTGAGCCGTTCCCGGTCCGGTTTTTCGAGGAGCAGCCGGCGGAGGGGCAGGGCGTTATGCCCTACGCCCGCAACGCCGATTTCGCCCGGCCGTGGATCAAGCCCGGCACGCCCGGCCTCGAGCACCGCATCGGCGGCATCGAGAAAGCGCCCGGCTCGGGCAACATCGACTACAGCCCGCGCGCGCACCAGGAGATGACGGACACCCGGC
>CADCUU010000059.1 GCA_902805995.1 uncultured Rubellimicrobium sp. | reverse complement strand
ACAAAAGCTCTCGGCCGTGCGTGTCACGAGGTCGAACATCGTGCCCCGGTTCTCGTGCGTCGCATGAATATCGAGGAAGCAGAGCTCGTCCGCCCCCGCCGCATCATAGGCGCGCGCGGCCTCCACGGGATCGCCAGCGTCGCGCAGTTCCACGAAGTTGACGCCCTTCACGACGCGCCCATCGGCCACGTCCAGGCAAGGAATGATCCGGGTCTTCAGCATGACGGCCCCTTACCGCGCGAGCGCAAAAAGGGCCAGAGCCGCCGCGCCCCTCAGCCCTCCGGGTCCGAGCCCTCGGGAAGCACCGCCCAGCCCCGGATCTCCTGCAAGCGCGGGTCCTTGACATGGATGGCATCCAGCATCGCGAACAGCACCTCGCCCAGCGGCTGGCCGATGGCCTCGTGCCGCCGGATGTAGTGCGGCCGCCAGGGTTTCAGCGCCTTGAGGAGCTGGCTCGTGTCATCGCGCAGGTAGAAGCCGTGCGCCGGGCCCCCCCGGTATTCCGCAGCCGCCACGGCGGGGCCGTCGTCCATGCCCCCCCGCCGGTTCCAGTCTCCCAGGTACAGCACGTGCCGCGCCGAATGGTCGGGCTCCCCCGGCAGCCAGCGCACGCTGAACCGCCCGAGCGGCACCTCGCGATGCACGAGCCTCCCTTCCGCACTGCGCGCCGGACGCCCGCAGCAGTCGCAGGTCACGCCTTCCTCGACCTCGGGGATGACGACGATCTCCTGCCAGCGCATCGCCCTCAGCCCCGCAAAAGGTCCAGCGCCGCGCGCAGGTCCACCGCCCCGTCATAGAGCGCCCGCCCGACGATGGCCCCCGCCACCACGCCCGTCGCATTGAGGCGGCTCAGGTCGTCCAGCGACGACACTCCCCCGCTCGCGATCACCGGGATCGACACGGTGCGCGCCAGCGCCGCCGTCGCCTCCACGTTGGGTCCCTGCATGGCGCCGTCGCGGGCGATGTCGGTGTAGATGATCGCGGCGATCCCGGCATCCTCAAAGGCGCGGGCAAGGTCCGTCACCGTGGCCTCCGTCTCCGAGGCCCAGCCCCGCGTCGCGACCCTGTCGCCCCGCGCGTCGATGCCCACCGCGACCTGCCCCGGAAAGGCCCTTGCCACGTCGCGCACGAAATCCGGGTCCTCCACTGCCGCCGTCCCCAGGATCACCCGGCGCAGGCCCGCGCCCAGCCACCGCTCCACCGTCGCGCGGTCACGGATGCCGCCGCCCAACTGCGCGGGCACCGGGCAAGCCTGTAGGATCGCCTCCACCGCCCGCGCGTTCCGAGGCTCCCCCGCGAAGGCTCCGTCGAGGTCCACGAGATGCAGCCATTCCGCCCCCGCCTCGACGAACTGCCGCGCCTGCGCGGCGGGATCGTCGTTGAACACGGTCGCGGCCGACATCTCCCCCCGCAGAAGCCGCACGGCCTGGCCGTCCTTGAGGTCGATGGCAGGGTAAAGGTTCATGAGGTGGGACTCGGGG
>CADCUU010000058.1 GCA_902805995.1 uncultured Rubellimicrobium sp. | reverse complement strand
CCGCGCCTGCGCGGCGGGATCGTCGTTGAACACGGTCGCGGCCGACATCTCCCCCCGCAGAAGCCGCACGGCCTGGCCGTCCTTGAGGTCGATGGCAGGGTAAAGGTTCATGAGGTGGGACTCGGGGTTTCGGGATGGGGCCATCTCGTCGCACGGAGGGCGGCGGATTTCAATGCGGCCGGACATCGCTGGACGGCTCGCCTCGCTCCGCTACCTCACCGGACACAACCAGGGAGGACCCCATGCCGCGCATCGACGCCGCCGACGGAACCGCGCTCTATGTCAAGGACTGGGGATCGGGCAAGCCCGTCGTCCTAATCCACGGCTGGCCTCTCAATGCCGATTCCTGGGAACATCAGGCCCACCATCTGGCCCGCGCCGGGCATCGCGTGGTGGCCTACGACCGGCGCGGCTTCGGCCGGTCGGAGCAGCCCTGGGACGGCTACAATTACGACACCATGGCCGACGACCTTGCCTCCGTGATCGACACGCTGGGGCTGGAGGACGTGGCCATCGTCGGCTTCTCCATGGGCGGGGGCGAGGTCAGCCGCTACATGTCGCGCCACGGGGGCAAGGGTGTCCGCAAGGCCGCGCTCTTGGGCTCCATCGCGCCCTACCTGATGGGCGAGGGCGGCGCGACGCCCGACCTCCTGCAAGGGATGCAGAAGGACCTCGACAAGGACCGCCCCGAATTCCTCAAGGGCTTCTTCAGGAACTTCTACGGCCAAGGCCTGCTATCGGGCGTGAGCGAGGGCGTCCTCCACTGGTCGCTGCACATGGCGCTCCTGGCGAGCCCCCGCGCCACCATCGCCTGCATCGATGCGTGGCAGGAGGACTTCCGTCCCGACATGGCCGCCTTCGACGTGCCGACCCTGGTGATCCACGGCACCGCCGACGCCATCGTGCCCATCGACCCGACCGGGCGTCAGGCGGCAAAGATGATCCCCGGCGCCAAGTTCATCGAATACGAGGGCGCCCCCCACGGCTTCCTCGCCACCCATGCCGAGCGCGCAACACAAGACCTCCTGGAGTTCCTCGCGTAACTCGCGCGCCTGCACGCATCGCTTCGCACCTTCTTCCGTCGCCGAAGGGCCACGTGGTGCGTGCGAGCATGCCCCCTACGGACGCCACTCCAGGAAGTTCTGGATCATCCGCAGGCCCGTGGCCTGGCTCTTCTCCGGGTGGAACTGGGTCGCGACCACGTTGTCGCGGCCCACGATGGCCGTGACCTCGTCCCCGTACTCCACATAGGCGAGCCGATGCACCGGGTTCGCGACCCGGAAGTGCCAGCTATGCACGAAATACGCGTGGTCCCCCGTCGCCACCCCCGCCAGCACCGGATGCGAGCCTGTCACCACGAGGTCGTTCCACCCCATATGCGGCACCTTGAGCCGGGGGTCCGAGGGCGCGATCCGCACCACCTCCCCGGGGATGAGGCCTAGGCCCTCCACCGTCTCGAACTCGTGCCCGACGCTCGCCAGGAGCTGCATCCCCACGCAGATCCCGAAGAGTGGCTTTCCGGCCCGCACGGCCTCCAGCACGGCCGCCTCCAGCCCCGGCACCTCGGCCAGCGCCCTCCGGCAGGCCGGGAACGCCCCATCCCCCGGCAGCACGACGCGATCCGCCCGCCGCACAACCTCCGGGTCGGCGGTCACGTGGATCGGCTGCCGTCCCTCCGCCATCCGGACAAAGGCTTTCTCGGCGGAGTGGAGGTTCCCGATCCCGATATCGATCAGCGCGACGCTCACAGCGCGCCCTTCGTGGAGGGGATCGCGCCCGCCGCCCGCTCGTCGGGCTCCACCGCCATGCGCAGCGCGCGGGCCACGGCCTTGAAGCAGGCCTCCGCAACGTGGTGGCTGTTCAGCCCCCGCACCTGATCGACATGCAGCGTGATGCCCCCATGCGTGGACAGCGCCTGGAAGAACTCGCGCACCAGCTCCGTGTCGAAGGTCCCGATCTTCTGCGCCGTGAACTCCACGGCCCAGCCGAGCCAGGGCCGCCCCGACAGGTCCAGCGCCGCCTCGACCCGCGCGTCGTCCATGACCAGCACGAAATGCCCGTAGCGCCGGATGCCCCGCTTGTCGCCCAAGGCCTTGGCCAGCGCCTGGCCGAGCACGATCCCCACATCCTCCACGGTGTGGTGGTCGTCGATATGCAGGTCCCCGTTGGCCCGCACCTCCAGGTCGATCATGGCATGCCGCGCGATCTGGTCGAGCATGTGGTCGAAGAAGCCCACCCCCGTCACGCAGTCCGACCGCCCCGTCCCGTCGAGGTTCAGCTTGACCGAGATGTCGGTTTCCCGCGTGGAGCGGTGGATGCTCGCTTGGCGCATGGGGTCGTCCTTCCGTGGCATGGCGCCGTCCTAGCCCGCCCAGGCCCCGGGGCCAAGCCCGCCACGCCCGACACTAGGGGCGCAACCGTGCCTCTCCGCAGGCCAAGCCTGACGGGCCACCTCCGGCCCGCCCGCCCGAGGGGATTGCCCCCCGCGTTCCCCCTGTGCCACCCTCTCCCGGTCCCGCCAACCAAAGGCCCCGCGCATGAGCCCCTGCGTCTTCGTCCAGATCCGCTGCCGCCCCGGCTCCACCTACCGGGTGGCCGAGGCCATCGCCCTCAAGGAGATCCATTCGGAGCTCTACTCCACCAGCGGCGACTGGGACCTCCTGATGAAGCTCTACATCCCCGAAGGCGCCGATATCGGCCACTTCATCAACGAGCAGCTCCTCGACATCCCCGATATCGAACGCTCGCTGACCACGCTCACCTTCAAGGCGTTCTGAACAGCGCCCGCCATGTGATTCGCTCAAGGCCCCCAGGCCGGGCCGCTCGGCTCCGGCCCCGAACGACACCACTGGCCTTTCCATCGCGCCGCCTGCATCCATCTCTCCGACGCCGCCACCGGCGAACGCAACAACCAGGGAACGCTTCATGCTCAAGGGGATCGACAACCGGCTCAACGCCGACGTGCTCTACGCGCTCAGGGCCATGGGCCACGGCGACGTGCTGGTCCTGGCCGACACCAACTTCCCGGCCGACAGCATCGCCCGCCACACCGCGCTGGGCGAACTCCTCCACATGGACAACCTGTCCGCCGCCGAGGCCGCCGAGGCGATCCTGTCCGTCCTCCCCCTCGACACCTTCGTGGACGACTTCGCCGGCCGCATGGAGGTCGTGGACGCCCCCTCCGAGGTGCCCCCCGTCCAGATGGAAGTCCAGAACGTCATCGACCGCGCCGACGGCCGCGCGGCGCGCATGACCTCCATCGAGCGCTTCGCCTTCTACGACATGGCGCGCGACGCCTATGCCGTGATCCAGACCGGAGAGCGCCGCTTCTACGGCTGCATCATGTTCCGCAAGGGCGTCATCCCGCCCGAGGACTGAGGCCCGACCCCAAGGCCTGCCCTCAAGCCCAAGCCCCTGCGCCCCGGCTCAGCGCAAGGGGGCAGGGGGCATCACCCTCCCGAACCGGCTCCGCGGGACAGGCGGCCCCATCCAACCCGCCGAACGCGTCCCCGACCCACCTGCCGTCGCCTCACGCACCCCCCGAACCGCCCCATCCCCCTTCAAATCGCGCCCTGCGCGCTCGTTCTCGGCGTCCCGCCGCAGCCCCAGCCCTTGCGCTCCCCGTCGCGCCCCCCATGATCGGTCCCACAACCCCACGGAGACCGGACGCCCTTGGGCCACAACCTCATCACCACGCTTGTGGCGGGCTTCGTGCTGGCCTTCGTCTTCGGCGTCCTGGCGAACCGCCTGCGCCTGTCGCCCCTCGTGGGCTACATCGTCGCGGGCATCGTGGTGGGGCCGTTCACCCCGGGCTTCGTGGCCGACACCTCCCTCGCGCCCCAACTGGCCGAGGTCGGGGTGATCCTTCTCATGTTCGGCGTGGGCCTCCACTTCTCCCCCCGCGAGCTGCTCGACGTGCGCCACATCGCCATCCCGGGCGCGCTGGGCCAGATCGCGCTCGCGACCTGTCTCGGGGGGCTCCTCGGGCTCGCCCTGGGTCTCCCGCCGTCCGAGGCCCTCTTCATGGGCTTCTCCGTCTCGGTCGCCTCCACCGTCGTCCTCGCCCGAGCGCTGGAGGAACGCCGTGCCATCAAGACGCCCTCCGGCCACCTCGCCATCGGCTGGCTCATCGTCGAGGATCTCGTGATCGTCCTCGCGCTCGTGCTCCTGCCCCTCGTCACTGGGGAGGGGGAGGGCCTCGTCCTCGACGCCATCATCGTCCTCCTCAAGGTGGCCGTGTTCCTCGCGCTCATGTGGGTCGCGGGCTCCCGGGTCCTGCCCGCCGCCCTCGTCGCGCTCGCCCACGAACGCTCGCGCGAGCTTTTCACCCTGGGCGTCATGGCCATCGCCCTGGGCATCGCCTGGCTCGCCTACTTCGTGTTCGAGGCCTCCTTCGCCCTCGGCGCCTTCGTCGCGGGCCTCGTCCTCGCGGCCTCGCCCCTGGGCCACTCGGCGGCCGAACGCTCCCTCCCGCTGCGCGACGCCTTCGCGGTGCTGTTCTTCGTCTCCGTGGGTATGCAGTTCGACCCCCTCATCCTTCTCCGCGCCCCCCTCGCCGTGCTGGGCCTCCTCCTCGTGGTGATCCTGAGCGGCATCACCTCCGCCGTCGTCGTCTCCACAATCTTCCGCCTCGGCCGCCCCGCCGCCGCGACCTTGAGCGCGAGCTTCGCCCAGGCGGGGGAGTTCTCCTTCATCCTGGCCGCTCTGGGCGTCACCCTCGGCCTCCTCGGACAGTCCTCGCATGACGTGATCCTGGCCGCGGCTCTCCTCTCCATCGCAGTCAACCCGGTGCTGTTCACCCTCGCCGACCGTCTCCAGCCCGCAAAATGGCCGAAAGCCTGACGTTTGGGTGAGGATATCCACAGCTCGCCTTGAATATTGCGAATAAGTCGCAATATCATCTTTGAACCAAGGAGGTCTCGCCCCATGCCGCCCGTCCAGATCCGCCGCCGGTCCCTGCTTCTGGGCCTCGCGGCCGCGCCGCTCCTGCCGGGGCTCGCGCGGGCGGATGCGGCGCTTCAGGTCGTGGCCACGACCGGCATGATCGCCGACACCGCCCGGGTCCTCGGGGGCGACGCCGTCGCCGTCCGCGCCCTCATGGGCCCCGGCGTTGACCCCCACGCCTACCGCCAGACCCGGTCCGACATCGCGGCCCTCGTGAACGCCGACCTCACCCTCTGGCACGGCCTCTACCTCGAGGCGCAGATGGAGGAGTTCCTCGGCCAGCTCGCCGCCCGCAAGCCCGTGGCCGCCGTGGCCGAGGCGGTCCCCCGCGACCTCCTCCTCGCCCACGACGACTACCCCGACCGCTTCGACCCCCATGTCTGGATGGACCCCGCGCTCTGGTCCCCCGTGACCGAACGCATTGCCGAGGCGCTCCTCTCCGTCGCCCCCGATCTGCCCCTGGCTCCCGCCCTCGACGCCCACCAAGCCGAGCTTGCCGCCCTGCGCGCCTATGCCGACGAGGTCCTCTCCACCATCCCTGAGGACTCCCGCATCCTCGTCTCTGCCCATGACGCCTTCGGCTATTTCGGCCGCGCCTGGGGCTTCGACGTCCAGGGCATCCAGGGCATCTCCACCGAGTCTGAGGCCGGCGTCGCCCGGATCGAGGAACTGGTCTCCCTTCTCGTGGACCGCCGCGTCCGCGCCGTCTTCGTGGAGTCCTCCGTCTCCGACCGCGGCCTGCGCGCCTTGATCGAAGGGGCCAGCGCCCAGGGCCACGAGGTCGCCATCGGCGGCCAGCTCTTCTCCGACGCGATGGGGCCAGATGGTACCTATGAGGGGACCTATCTCGGCATGATCGACCACAACGTATCCCTGATCGCCCGCTCCCTCGGCGGCACCGCCCCCGAGCGCGGACGGCTCGGGCTCCTGGGGGCAGGGACATGAACGCCATTGGACAATTCCCGCAGACGGCCCTGGCCGACAGCCCCCTCGCCGTGCGCGGCCTCTCCGCGACTTACGACGGCAAGCCCGCGCTCCTCGACGTGGACATGACCGTAGCACCCGGCGCCCTCACCGCCATCGTGGGCCCCAACGGCGCGGGCAAGTCCACGCTCCTCAAATCCGCCCTGGGCCTCGTCCCCCGCCAGTCTGGCACGGTCACCGTCTGGGGCGAGCCCTTGCCCAAGATGCGCCACCGCCTCGCCTACGTCCCCCAACGCGCGAGCGTGGACTGGGACTTCCCGGTCCGCGTGATCGACGTGGTCCTGATGGGTCTGCACCGCGAACTGGGCCTCCTCGGCCGCATCAAGCTGCACCACCGCGCCCGGGCCGAGGCCGCGCTCACCCGCACCGGCACGCTCGACCTCGCGCAGCGCCAGATCGGCCAGCTCTCGGGCGGCCAGCAGCAGCGCGTCTTCCTCGCCCGGGCTCTCGCGCAGGGCGCCGATCTGTTCCTCCTCGACGAGCCCTTCGCCGGCGTGGACGCTGCGACCGAGGAGTCGATCATCGGCGTCCTCCACTCCCTCCGCGACGAGGGGAAGTCCGTGGTCTGCGTCCACCACGACCTCTCGACCGTGGCCGACTACTTCGACCGCGTCCTCCTCCTCAACCGCCGCGTCCTCGCCGAGGGGCCGGTCGCCGTCGCGCTCACCGACCGCAACCTCCAGGCCACCTATGGCGGACGCCTCTCCGCCGCCCAGCTCGCCGCCGTCAGATGAACGCCCCCCGATGAACCCCTTCGCCTCGGCGCTCCTCCTTCAATCCGGCCCCAACGCCGCCCTCGTCTCCGTGGGCGCGGCGCTCCTCGGCCTCGCGGCGGGCGCGGCGGGCACCTTCCTCGTCCTGCGCAAGCGCGCGCTGGTCGCCGACGCCATGGCCCACGCGACCCTCCCGGGAGTGGCCCTGGCCTTCCTCATCATGGTCGCTTTCGGCGGGGAGGGCAGGGCGCTCTCAGGCCTTATGCTGGGCTCCGCTATCACCGCGCTCCTAGGCCTCCTCGCCGTCGAATGGCTCGCCACTCGCACGAGGCTGCCGGAGGATTCAGCCATCGGCGCGGTCCTTTCGGTGTTCTTCGGCGCAGGCCTCGTGCTCCTCACAGTGATCCAGACCCTCTCCGCAGGCCAGCAGGCAGGGCTGGAGTCGTTCCTCCTGGGCTCCACCGCCGGGATGCTGCGCGCCGACGCCCTCACCGTCGCGGGCGGCGGCCTCGTCGCCGGGGCTGTCACCTTCGCGCTTCGCCGCCCCATGACCACCGTCGCCTTCGACGAAGGCTTCGCCACCGCGAGCGGTCTCAACGTCGCCCGCATCGACCGCATCGCGATGCTCCTCGTCCTCTTCGTCACGGTCGCAGGCCTGCGCATCGTGGGCCTCGTCCTGATCGTCGCGCTCCTCATCATCCCCGCCGTCGCCGCGCGCTTCTGGACCGACCGCGTCTCGCATCTCCTCCTCCTCGCGGCCCTGATCGGCGGGGCCTCCGGCTGGATCGGCACCGCCCTCTCCGCCGCCGCCCCCGGCCTGCCTGCGGGCCCCCTCGTCGTGCTGGTCGCCACCGCGATCTTCGCCCTCTCGCTCCTCCTCGCCCCCCGCAGGGGCGCCATCGCCCGCGCGCTCGCCATCCGCCGCAGCGCCCCGCGCCTCCCGCCCGAGGACGCGGCCCTCTGGATCGCCCTCCGCCACGCCGACCCCACCTCGCCCCTCATCGCCCAGGACGACGGCCGCACGCCCCTCGCCACGCTGCTCCCCCCTGACCGCCTGCACGCGCTGAGGGTCGGCTGATGGGTCCCGAATTCGTCCAGCTCTCGCTCCCGCCCATCCTGATCGGCATCTGCGCCGCCGTGGCCTGCGCGCTGCCCGGAAACCTGCTCCTTCTCCGCCGCCAGGCCCTCCTCGGCGACGCCGTGGCCCATGTGGTCCTGCCCGGCATCGTCGCGGCCTTCCTCCTCACCGGCACCCTCGCGCCCCTCGCCACCATGGCGGGCGCCCTCGCCGCCGCCCTCCTGTCCGTCCTCCTGATCGAAGGGATCCGCCGCCTGGGCCGGGTGGAGCCCGGAGCCGCCATGGGCACCGTCTTCACCGCCATGTTCGCGGGGGGCGTCCTCCTGCTGGAAACCACCGGGGCCTCCGGCGTCCACATCGACGTGGAGCACGCGCTGATGGGCAACCTCGAATCGCTGATCTGGTTCGACGCCACCGGCTGGCCCTCGCTCCTCGATCCCCAGGCGCTCGCGGCCCTCCCGCCCGAGCTTCCCCGCATGGCCACCGTCCTCCTAGCCATCGTCCTCGTCCTCGCGCTCCTGCGCCGCCCGCTCGTGGCCGCCACCTTCGACGAAGGCTTCGCCCGCGCCACCGGACAGCGCCCCACGCTCACGGGCCTCGCCCC
>CADCUU010000057.1 GCA_902805995.1 uncultured Rubellimicrobium sp. | reverse complement strand
CAAGTACGCGGTCACGATCCCGATCAAGGCGCGCTACGAGAACTTCATCGGCGGGAAGATGGTGCCCCCGGTCAAGGGGAAGTACTTCTCCAACCCGAGCCCGGTCACGGGCCAGCACCTCTGCGACGTGGCGCGCTCGACCGCCGAGGACGTGGAGCTCGCGCTCGACGCCGCGCACAAGGCGGCGCCGGCGTGGGGGAAGACGTCGCCCACCGAGCGCGCGCGCATCATCAACAAGATCGCCGACCGGCTCGAGGAGAACCTCGAGGCGATCGCCGTGATCGAGACGATCGACAACGGCAAGCCGGTGCGGGAGACGATGGCCGCCGACCTGCCGCTGGCGATCGACCATTTCCGCTACTTCGCCGGCTGCATCCGCGCGCAGGAGGGGAGCCTCTCGCAGCTCGACGAGGACACGGTCGCCTACCACTTCCACGAGCCGCTCGGCGTGGTCGCCCAGATCATCCCGTGGAACTTCCCGCTGCTGATGGCGGTGTGGAAGCTCGCCCCGGCGCTCGCCGCCGGGAACGCGGTGGTGCTCAAGCCGGCCGAGCAGACGCCGGTGAGCATCATGGCGTTCGCGGAGCTGATCGCCGACCTGCTCCCGCCGGGGGTGCTGAACGTCGTGCAGGGCTTCGGCGTCGAGGGGGGCAAGCCGCTCGCGTCGAGCAACCGGATCGCGAAGGTCGCCTTCACCGGCGAGACCACCACCGGCCGGCTGATCATGCAGTACGCGTCGGAGAACATCATCCCGGTGACGCTCGAGCTGGGCGGCAAGTCGCCGAACATCTTCTTCGCCGACGTGATGGACGCCGACGACGAGTTCTTCGACAAGGCGCTCGAGGGCTTCGCGATGTTCGCGCTCAACCAGGGCGAGGTGTGCACCTGCCCGTCGCGCGCGCTCGTCCAGGAGTCGATCTACGACCGCTTCATGGAGCGCGCCATCAAGCGCGTCGAGGCGATCAAGATGGGGCACCCGCTCGACCCGGCCACGATGATCGGCGCGCAGGCCTCGAACGACCAGCTCGAGAAGATCCTGAGCTACTTCGACATCGGCCAGAAGGAGGGCGCGAAGGTCCTCACCGGCGGCAAGCGCCAGGTGCACGACGGGGAGATCAAGGACGGCTACTACGTCCAGCCGACGGTCCTCGAGGGGCACAACAAGATGAGCGTGTTCCAGGAGGAGATCTTCGGCCCCGTGGTGTCGGTGACGAAGTTCAAGGACTTCGACGACGCGATGGCGATCGCGAACGACACGCTCTACGGGCTCGGCGCCGGCGTCTGGTCGCGCGACGGGAGCACGGCGTACCGCGCGGGGCGCGAGATCAAGGCCGGCCGCGTGTGGACGAACTGCTACCACCTCTACCCGGCGGCGGCGGCGTTCGGCGGCTACAAGCAGAGCGGCGTCGGCCGCGAGAACCACAAGATGATGCTCGACCACTACCAGCAGACCAAGAACCTGCTCGTGAGCTACAACCGGAAGGCGAT
>CADCUU010000056.1 GCA_902805995.1 uncultured Rubellimicrobium sp. | reverse complement strand
GCCACAGGGGATGCCCAAGCGTCTTGGTCGACACATAGGCCGCCCCCAGCTGCTGCGCAGCCTTGGCGAGGAGGCGACGCCCGTCGAGACGGACGGAGTCACCCACGATCAGCCCGCTGCGCGGCTGCGGCGCGACCCCCGCGGGCGCGGACAGCGACAGGTCGGGCAGCCACCGGACCTCCGATGCGCCCGCTGAGCGCATCGCCTCGGCCGAGCCGCTGTCCCGCGCCGCGACGAGCGCAAGCCTTTGCAGCCAGTCGTCCCACTCCGAGGGGTTCCGCTCCCATAGCGCGTTCACCAGTGCCACGGGCTTTCCCTGCGCCGCAGGATGGTCGAGCACCGACAGGAGCCGCGCGCCGAGGGGGGCCCCGTCGTGCAGGGTCCCCTCGCCGTTGATGACGACGACGTCGCTTGCCCCGAGCGCTGCCACAAAGGCCGTATCTCGCGCCCAGTCTGCCCGTGCCGGGCTCCGCGCCGCGACATCCAGCCCCGCGCCCTCCAGGCCGGAGACGAGCAGCCTCATCACGCGGCTGCACCCGTGGTGAAAGCGCGTCGAGGTGTCGTTGAGGATGACCGCGCGAGGAACCGCCATTCGTCAGCCCTAGGCCCGCTTTCCCGCGCCTGCAAGGAGAGGGTGCAGAAGTTCGAGCGTCCGTGCGCGCGCCCCGCTCCCCTCGGCCGCGATCCGGGCTGCCGCTGCGCGCATGGTCTCCAGATCCGCCGATCCCAGCAGATCCGCGACCGTGAGGCCCAGTTCTGCGCCGCTCTCCACGATCCGGGCCGCCCCCGCCGCTGTCAGCTGTCGAAAGCCATCCCGGTGGTTCGCGACTCCCGGGCCCGACAGGACCGCGCTACCCAGCCGCGCGGGCTCCCAAGGGTTGTGCCCGCCTTCGGGGCCGAGGCCGCCCCCGAGGAAGGTCAGCGGCGCGAGCCGGAACAGGAGGCCTGTTTCCCCCAGCGTATCCACGAGGTGCACATCGGTGTTTGAAGCCGGCAGTTCCCCAAGGCTCCGACGCGTGACCCGGATGCCCTTGAGCGTCCCTGCCACCGCCTCGGCCCGGGCCGGATGCCGTGGAGCCCAGAGCAGCAGGGCCCCCTGATGGGCCGCCATCACCGCGCAATGTGCCGAGGCGACCGCTTCCTCGTCGGCAGGATGTGTCGAGACGGCTGCCCAGACCGGGCGGCCCGTGATCGTATCGGTCAACGCCGCCAATGCGTCCGGGTCAGCCCCGGGTGGCTCCGCTGCGGCTCGCAGGTCGCCTACGGCTTGGGCCCGCGCGATGCCGAGGTCCCGAAGCTCCCGCTCGACCACTGCATCCTGCGCCGTCACGACGTCAAACCGCGACAGGAGCGCCGCCATACTCCGTGGCGCGCGCCGCCGCGTGCGAGAGGCCCGGGCGTTGACCAGCGCGAGCCTCACGCCTCGGCCCTTCGCCTCTAGTAGGACGCGCGGCCAGAGATCAGCCTCCACGAAGATCCCGAGATCGGGCCGCCAGTGGTCGAGGAACCCGCGCACCGCGTCTACGGTGTCGATGGGCGCGAACTGATGCAGCACCCCCTTGGGCACCGCCCCGGCGCCGCCCTGGGTCGAGGTGGTGAACAGAAGCGTCGCCCCGGCCTCGCGGGCGAGATCCTGTCCCAGGTCCCGCGCAGCTACGACCTCGCCCACCGACGCCGCATGGACCCAGATGAGCCGCCCTTCGGGCCGGGCAAGCGAGGCCCGTCCGAGCCGCTCGAGGAACCGCTCCGGTGCCGCGTCCATCCGCTGGTGCGCGCGGAGCGCGAGGTGCCGGGGCAGGGCAGGGGCAATCCGCGTCAGCCCCAGAAGTCCGCGAAGGAGGAGTGTCACGGCAGGGTCAGCGTCATCCGCCCGTGTGGCTCATGTGGCGGGTGATCTTGCCCGCCACGCCGCGCGAGTAGTCGAAGTCGTGCCCGCGCGGCTTGAGCCGGATCGCCGCCCGGATCGCGTCCTGAAGCCCCGCGTCGTCGTCGGAGGCCCGCAAGGCGGCCCGCAGGTCCGACGATCCTTCCTGCCCGAGGCAGGTATGGATCTGGCCCGTGCAGGTCACCCTGACCCGGTTGCAGCTTTCGCAGAAATTGTGGGACAGCGGCGTGATGAAGCCGACCTTCTGGCCCGTCTCCTCCAGCCGAACATAGCGTGCCGGGCCCCCGGTCCGCTCGGCGAGGTCGGTGATCGTGAACCGTTCAGCCATCTGGGCCCTGAGGTCCCGCAGGCTCCAGAACTGGTCGAGCCGCATCTCGTTGCCGATGTCGCCCATGGGCATGACTTCGATGAAGGTGAGGTCGTGCCCTTCGCGCGCGCACCAGGCGAGAAGGTCCCAAAGCTCCTCATCCGTCTCGCCCTTCAGCGCCACGGCGTTGATCTTGACGCGGAGGCCCGCCTCCTTGGCCGCCGCGATGCCGCGCAGGACCTGATCGAGCCGCCCCCACCGGGTGAGCCGCTTGAACCGATCCGCGTCGAGAGTGTCGACGGACACGTTGACCCGCCGCACGCCCACGCGGGCGAGGTCGGCCGCGTATTTCTCCAGCTGGCTGCCATTGGTGGTGAGCGTCAGCTCCCGCAGGGCCCCCGACTTCAGGTGCCGGCCCATGGCCTCGAAGAAGGTCATGATGCCCCGGCGCACGAGGGGCTCGCCCCCGGTCACGCGCAGCTTCTCCACCCCCAGCCCCACGAAGGCGGAGCAGAGGCGGTCCAGCTCCTCCAGGGTCAGGATCTCCTTCTTGGGGAGGAACTGCATATCCTCGGACATGCAGTAAACGCAGCGAAAGTCGCACCGGTCCGTCACCGATACCCGCAGGTAGCGGATCGCGCGTCCGAAGGGATCGATCACGGGCTCCATGATCATCAAGTAGGCGCAATGGTCCCCTATCGCAACAGCGGCGAAGCCCCGCCCACGCGGTCGCGGCCCGTTGCGCAGGTCCGGCCCGATGGGTAGCGTCGCGGCATGAACACTCGTCGCCTCCTCCCCGTCCTCGCCCTTCTTCCCTTTGTCGCCGCCTGCGCCGACATCGAAGCCGGAACCGATCCGGCCACGGGAGAAGCCAATTCCACCCAGCTCGCCTCCGTGGTGACGCCCGAGGCGCGACCCCAGGTCGCAGCCCCCGTGGCGATCGCTCCGGCGCCGACCCCCGCGGTCGTGGTCACCCCGGCTCCGCTCGCGGGGGGTCTCGCGCCGCCGCCCGCCGCCGAGGCGGAGCCCGTGCCGGTGTCCAACACTCCGGCCGCGCCCGCTCCCGCCGGCCGGCTCGGAACCACCGTGGCATCGCTGGGCTCCCCCACGAGCCCCGGCCTCTGGCTTGAAACCGCGCTAGTCTCCGAGCCGACCTCGGGCCGCGTGGAGTACAACGGCCAGACCGTCACCGTCGAACTGCGCCCCTCGGGCGGCGAGCCCGGCTCCGGCAGTCAGATCAGCCTGGAGGCCATGCGCGCCCTCGGCGCCCCCCTCACTGGCCTGCCGGAGCTGACCGTCTACGGCAGCTGACGCGAAAACGGCCCGAAGCCTGAGCTTCGGGCCGCAAGGTCCTGAAACCTGACGGCCCAGGGTCACCCCCGGGCCGTTCCGCATTACGCGTGCAGCGTCTCCGTGGAGGAGAAGAACATGGCCTGGGAGATGGCCGAGCGCACCTGATCCTCCCGGTAGGGCTTGGAGATCAGGAAGGCGGGCTCGGGCCGTTCCCCGGTCAGCAGCCGCTCGGGGAAGGCGGTGATGAAGATCACCGGGATGTCCCCTCCCGCCGCGAGGATGTCGTTCACGGCGTCGATGCCCGACGACTTGTCGGCCAGCTGGATGTCCGCGAGGATCAGGTCCGGCCGCTCGATTCCCGCGAGCGCCACGGCGGCGTCCCGGGTCCGGGCCACGCCGGTGATCGCGTGACCCATGTCGGCCACGATGCTCTGGAGGTCGAGCGCGATGATCGCCTCATCCTCGATGATCATCACGCGGCCCGAGACCGAATCCTCCATGTCCGACCGCGCGCGGTTGATGAGGTGCAGCACCTCGTCCACGTCGGTCCGCATAATGGTGGCGATCTCCTCGGGCCTGAAGTCCTCGATGGTCGCGAGGAGCAGCGCTTCGCGGGTGTTTGGGGTCAGGCGCGACAGATGGGCCTGCGCCGCCTGGGCGAGGCCGGTTTCCCCTTCCGAAACCGGGGCTCCCGAGCTGTCCCAGATCGTGTGAAACACGGTGAAAAGCGCCACGCGCGGCGAGATATCGGTGCCGAAGAGCTCGGGCTCCTCGAGGATGGCTTCCAGCGTCGCCAGGGCATAGGCGTCCCCGCTGGACTGGCTTCCCGTCAGGGCGCGGGCATAGCGCCGCAGGTAGGGAAGTTCGGACCCGATCATCGCGGACAGGTCGGGTGCGGCAGTCTTGCTCATGTGATGACGGTCCATGCATTGCGGTGGAACCAAAGATTAGGCCGACGATTTAGGTTCGGAAAGGGATGAGGCAAAGGTTTCAGGTTCCGATGGACGAGCTTTCCACTCAAGAACTGCGTGGGGCGGCATTTGCCGTCAATCTGCGCCGCGCATTCGGGGCGCCCGTCGAGGGCCAGCTGCCGTCGAACTTCGAGATGCTTCTGGAGCGTCTGGGGGAGGTCCGACCTCGGCCCGTGCAGCGGCAGCGCGACCCTTACCGGCTGGGCGCCTGATGCCTCGGCTGTCCGGTCGGAGCACCCGACCCGGATCGCGACCGTCGTCCGAGGCGTCGGATGACCCGTCGCGCCAGCAGCAGGCAGACGCAGTCCGTGCGTCCGCCCAAGCTGGGCAGGGTGGCGGGGATGCGCCGCCCATGGATCCCCGGGATGAGCTGGTCACGCACCTGCCCGCGATGCGCGCCTTTGCCCTTTCGCTGACGCGGAATGCGTCGCAGGCCGACGACCTCGTGCAGGATACGGTGGTCAAGGCGTGGTCGCATTTCGACCGCTTCCTACCCGGCACGAACCTTCGTGCGTGGCTGTTCACGATCCTGCGGAACACCTTCTATTCCACCCGCCGCCGCACCGTGCGCGAGGTGTCCGATAGCGACGGGGCCCTCGTGGGGGCGCTGGCCGAAAAACCGGCCCATGACGGCCGCCTTCAGATGGCCGACTTCATGCGCGCCTTCTCCCAGCTCCCCGACGAGCAGCGGGAGGCGCTGGCCCTCGTGGGGGCGTCCGGCTTCTCCTACGAGGAAGCCGCGGGCATGTGCGGCGTGGCCGTAGGCACCGTGAAGAGCCGCGCCAACCGCGCCCGGGCGAGGCTCGCCCAGATTCTCCAGCTCAACGAATCGGAGAGCCTGGAACTCACGGACAACGCCACCCTCGCCGTGATCGCCGCCCAGGGCGGTCCGCACCTGTGACTCGTGCCCGCTCGCCCTGGACGCCCCCGTGGCTCGACGGGCTTGCACCCCGTGTCGCGACCTTCCTCACGATCGCGCTGCTGCCCCTTGGCCTGATCGCTCTTTACCAGACGCGCGAATATCAGGAGGAGACGGAACGGCGGACCGAGCTGTCCCTTCTGGCCCTCACGGAACAAGGGTCGGGCAACCTCGAACAGGCGCTCAAGGAAACTCTGGGCGCGGGCGAGTCCGTGCTCCATATGGCGGACCTCCTGGGGGACCCTGCGACCTGCTCCCAGGTCCTGAGCCGCTTCGTCGAGGACCCGAACCGCTTCAGCTTCGTGGGTCTCCTGCCCCTTGAGGGGCCTGTTACCTGCTCCTCGGCCCCCATGTCATTCGAGCTGGAGCATCGCGCCGATTGGGCGGATGCCTTCCGGAGCCCCCGGATCATGGTGCAGGCCCATGAGGAGGGCACCGTCTCCGGCGATCCCGCCCTGATCCTTTCCATGCCTCTGAGAGAAGCCGGGGCGGCCGACACGGAGGCGCCGTCCTACTACCTCGCCATGTCAATCCCGCCAGAGCGCATCGGGGGACCCCGCGTGGGCGAGGCGAGGCTCCAGCCACTACAGCTCATCACCTTCAATCATGAAGGAGAGTTCCTGACCTCGCGCGCAGAGGGCGTGTCCGGGGCGGAGATCCGCGGCCTGCTTCCCCAAGGGTACGACCTGGCTGGCGAGACGACGATGCGGCCCCGCATCTTCCAGAGTCGCAGCGTCGCGGGGCCAGAGCAGGTCTACACCGTGGTCCCGCTCGTCCCCGACGTGGCCTATGCCATGGCGATCTGGTCGCCCGATCAGGCGGGGCAGGGGATCAACTCCCTGCGCGAATCGCCGCTCCTGTTTCCGCTCCTCATGTGGATCACCAGCCTCGCCGTGGCGTTCTGGGCCATCCACCGGCTCGTGATCGGCCCCGTGGTGTCGCTGGGCGCACAGATGCGGCGCTTTGGCCAAGACCGCAGCCTCCCGCCCGAGCCCCCCGATGAGGACGCCCCGCGAGAGCTTCGGGAGATCGACGAGGCATTCCGGCAGATGGTCGGGTCCATCATGCAGGACGAGGCCCGCATGGAGAACGCCTTCCGCGAGCGCGGGGTGCTCCTTCGCGAGGTACATCACCGCGTGAAGAACAACCTCCAGCTCATTTCCTCCATCATCTCCATGCAGGTCCGCCGCCTGCCGGACCCGAAGGTGCGCACGCTCCTCAAGCGGCTCCAGGACCGGGTGCTCACGCTCGCGTCGATCTACCGCAGCCTTTACACCAGCCCGGACATGAGCGACGTCAACGCCGCCCCCGTGCTACGCGCCATCCTGGAGCAGGAGCTTCGCGCCGCAGACGGGCGCGTGCAGGCGACGCTGGACATCGAGGACATGGTCCTCGACTCCGACAAGTTGGTGCCTCTCGCCTTCCTCGCCTCCGAGGCGGTGTCGAACGCCGTGTCGCGCGCCGCGTCCTTCGAGGGCCGCCCCTCCCTGTCCGTCACCTTCCACCGCGACGGGGACTTGGCCCGGCTCTATATCGCCAACAGCCTCGCCGGCCCGTCCGAGGGCGACGACCCGTCACGTGGCCTGGGCCAGCACCTCATGCAGGCCTTCGCGGCGCAGGTCGGCGGCCCCCTCGAAGTCGAGGCCAGCGAGCGCCTTTATCGCCTCAGCATCTCCTTCCCTGTCGATCAGGAGCCGGCCGAGGTGGAGCCCGCGTGACCAAGCCGCGGCCCGCTGGGCGATGCCTCACGCGAACGGGAGCCGGGGCTGCCCTTGCGGCCCCGCGGCGGGAGCCGTAGATATGTGCGGATCCCAAAAGAGGTTCAGTCGATGCAAGACCCTGTCTCCCACTACATGAACCTCGTCCCCATGGTCGTCGAACAGACCAGCCGCGGGGAACGCGCCTACGACATCTTCTCGCGCCTTCTCAAGGAACGGGTGATCTTCGTGTCGGGCCCCGTGCATGACGGCATGGCTCAGCTGATCGTGGCCCAGCTCCTTCACCTCGAGGCAGAGAACCCGAAGAAGGAAATTTCGATGTACATCAACTCCCCCGGCGGAGTTGTGACGTCGGGCCTCTCCATCTACGACACGATGCAGTACATCCGGCCCAAGGTGTCCACGCTGGTCGTGGGGCAGGCTGCGTCGATGGGCTCGCTCCTCCTGACGGCGGGCGAAAAAGGGATGCGCTTCTCGCTCCCCAACTCCGAGATCATGGTCCACCAGCCCTCCGGCGGCTATCAGGGTCAGGCTACCGACATCCTGATCCATGCCCGCCGGACCGAGGCGCTCAAGAAGCGGCTCAACGAGATCTACGTCAAGCACACCGGCCAGGACCTCGACACGGTCACCGCCGCGCTGGAGCGGGACAACTTCATGGACCCCGAGGAGGCCAAGTCCTGGGGCCTGATCGACGACATCCTCACCTCGCGCGAGGCGCTGGAGCCCACGGCAGCGTGACGGGCAACAGCCCGCCGGGCCTTGGACCCAGCGGGGGATTTGGGAGTTGTGGACCAGGGACCTGTGCCCTAGTCTGACAAACGGGCGGCGCCAACGGCCGGGCGCTGCTCCCGACGCGCCCTAGAGGGGCAAGCTGAGGTCCCCTGGGACCAGAGGAGTCACATGGCGAACGCATCCGGCAGCGACGGAAAGAACACGCTCTACTGCAGCTTCTGCGGCAAGAGCCAGCACGAGGTGCGCAAGCTCATCGCGGGCCCGACCGTGTTCATCTGCGACGAGTGCGTCGAGCTTTGCATGGACATCATCCGCGAGGAGACGAAGACCTCGGGCCTGAAGTCCACCGACGGCGTCCCGACGCCGCGGGAGATTTGCGACGTGCTCGACGATTACGTCATCGGCCAGATCCACGCCAAGCGCGTGCTCTCGGTCGCGGTGCACAACCATTACAAGCGCTTGTCCCACGCCCAGAAGTCGCAGGACATCGAGCTTGCCAA
>CADCUU010000055.1 GCA_902805995.1 uncultured Rubellimicrobium sp. | reverse complement strand
TCCGGATGCGCGCCGAGCACCGCCAGCGGCTCCCGCGCCCCACCCCGCTGCCGCCCGCCGTTGTTTGCCGCATCCGCCAGCTTGGCGACCGCCGCGTTCATGCCGGTCTCGAACACCTCCGCGGTGCTCGTCAGCCGGGCGTACTTGCCCTGGTGCTGCAGGTAAGGGCCGTAACGGCCGATGCTCGCCACGATCGGCTCGCCCGTCTCCGGGTGGTTGCCGATCGGTCGCGGCAAGGTCAGCAGCTTCTCCGCCATGGTAAGATCCAGATCGCCTAGCGGCACATCCTTGGGGATCGAGGCTCGTTTGTCGCCCTGTTCGACGTACGGGCCGAACCGGCCCGACTTGAGCACGATGCCGTTGCCCAGTTCCTGCGGTCCGTCGTTGGCCGCTTCCTCGGCCCCGCCCTGCCCGAACTTCCGCGTGTACTTGCAATCGGGATAGTTGGAGCAGGCGACGAACGCGCCGAACTTGCCGCCGCGCAGCGCTAGCCGTCCGTTGCCGCAGTTCGGGCACAGCCGCGGGTCGCTGCCGTCGTCCTTGTCGGGGAAGAGGAAGGGCGACAGGAACTCGTCTAGCGCGGCGGTCACCTCCGAGGGCTTCTGCTCCATGACCTCGCCCGCCTTGGGCTTAAAGTCGCGCCAGAACGCCTCGAGCAGCTTTTGCCAGTCGAGCCGACCGCCCGACACATCGTCGAGCTCTTCTTCGAGCTCGGCGGTGTAGTCGTAGCTGACGTACTTGGGGAAGAAGCGCTCCAGGAAGGCGGTCACCAGCCGGCCGCTCTCCTCGGGGATGAAGCGGTTCTTCTCCAGCCGGACATACTCGCGGTCCTTGAGCGTCTGCAGCGTCGCTGCGTAAGTCGATGGCCGGCCGATGCCGAGCTCTTCCAGCCGCTTGACCAGGCTCGCCTCCGAGTAGCGCGGTGGCGGCTGGGTGAAGCTCTGCACCGCGTCGACGCCGAGCTTGGCCGGCGCGTCGCCGCGGGTGAGGTGGGGCATGCGCGCGCCCTCCTCATCCTCCGCCTTCTCGTCGCGGCCCTCCTCATAGAGCGCGAGGTAGCCGGGGAAGAGCACCACCTGTCCGGTCGCCCGCAGCGTCGCCCGGCCCGCCCCGTCCGTCAGCTCGACGGTGGTCCGCTCCAACCGCGCCGAAGCCATCTGGCTGGCGAGCGCGCGGTTGTAGACCAGCTCGTACAGCCGCGCATGGTCACCGCTCGCCGCCCTCGCCTTGGAGAAGTCGGTCGGCCGGATCGCTTCATGCGCTTCCTGCGCGTTCTTGGCCTTGGTCGCATAATGCCGCGGCTTGTCCGGCAGATAGCCGGCGTCGTAGCGGCTGGCGACCGCCTTGCGCGCGGCCGAGATCGCCTCGTCGGCCATCTGTACGCCGTCCGTCCGCATGTACGTGATCAGCCCGTCTTCATAGAGCTGCTGCGCCACCCGCATGGTGTGGCTGGCGGCAAAGCCCAGCTTGCGCGCGGCTTCCTGCTGCA
>CADCUU010000054.1 GCA_902805995.1 uncultured Rubellimicrobium sp. | reverse complement strand
AGCGCATGTTGCCCCAGCCGCCGTTGCCGCCTTCGGCCAGGACGACGCGCTGGCCGACGCGGGTCATGTCGGCGATGACGGTTTCCTCGTCCTCGTCGATGATCTCCGTGCCCACGGGGACGCGCAGGACGATGTCCTCGCCATGGGCGCCGGTCTTCTGGCTGCCCTGGCCCGAGCGGCCGTTGCTGGCGAAGAAGTGCTGCTGGTAGCGGAAGTCGATTAGGGTGTTGAGGCCGTCCACCGCCTCGATCACCACGTCGCCGCCCTTGCCGCCGTCGCCGCCGTCAGGGCCGCCGAACTCCACGAACTTCTCGCGGCGGAAGGAGATGCAGCCGTTGCCGCCCGAACCGGAGCGGAGATGGACGCGGGCGAGGTCGAGGAACTTCATGGGCAGACCTTTCGTCAGGCCGCAGGGGATAGCGGATACGGGGGTTGCGCTCAACATGGTCTTGCGGGCTTTCAGGGCAAAGTGGGCGCGATTCGGATGGAGAATGCCTGAAAGGGGTTAACGGAAGCTGAGGGCACCGTGCGGTGGGGTGACGTATCGTTAACTCCTGCCTGCGTCGTCCTGTTCGGGCTGATTCGCCAGCGTTGGTGGCAGCAAAGAGGACTGGCCGGATTGTGATGCGCTGGTAGGCGCGGGATCGGGTCGGGAACGGAAGGCCCGGGTCCACGTTGCGGGCGCATGGACCGGGCACAACCTCCCTTCCCGCTTCGCTGGGCTTTGCTGCTGGGCTTTGCCCTGGGCGGGTTCTTCGACGGCGTCCTGCTGCACCAGATCCTGCAATGGCACCACCTCCTGAGCCTCGTGCCGGGGGTGGACGGCCTTGCGGGACAGGTGCTGTGGGACGGGCTGTTCCATGCGCTGATGTATGTGCTGGGCGCGCTGGGGCTCTGGGGCCTCTGGCGGGCGGAGCGGCGTGGCGGGACCTTGCCGGGGCGGCGGCTCGCGGCGGGGCTGCTGCTGGGGTTCGGGCTTTGGCATGTCGTGGATTCGGTGGTGTCGCACTGGGTGCTGGGCCTGCATCGCATCCGCGTGGATGCGGCGAATCCGCTGGCTTGGGATGTGGCTTGGCTGCTGGTTTTTGGGATCGTCCCGATTGGGCTGGGGTGGATGCTGGACCGGGGCGGGCCATCCGGGCGGGCGGGGCCGCGGGTGGCGCTCCTGGCCCTCCTCGCCGGGGGGATGGGCGGCTGGGCGCTGCGGCCCCCGGCGGATCAGGCCTATACCCTTGTGGTCTTCCGCCCAGGACTGGAGCAGAGCGGGATCGAGAGCGCCGTCGCCGGGTTGGGCTGGCAGGTGCTTTGGTCGGAGCCCGGGACGCAGGCCACGCTGATCGACCTGCCGGATGGGCAGGGTTGGCGGCTTTATGGCGCGGGCGCGCTGATCGTGTCCGGCGCGGGGCTCCCAGCCGGGTGCCTGGGTTGGAGCCGCGACGCCGGGGAGGCCTGAGGGCCTCGGCTCACGCCTTGGGCTGGAGCGCGTAGGTCCAGGTCGGCACGACCGCGCCGCGGGCGACCGAGAAGGACTCCGCGTCGCCCAGATAGTCGAAGCCGTTGTTGCACAGCACGCGAGCGGAGCCGGGATTATCCTGGAACACCTCGGCGAAGATCGCGTGGGAGCCCATGGGGTTGGCGGCGATCAGGGCGCCGACGGCCTCGCTCGCCAGGCCGGTGTTCCAGAAGGCGGGGGCGATCCAGAAGCTGATCTCGGCCTGGTTGCGGTCCATGCGGGACAGGTGGACGAGGCCCAGCACCTCCCCCAGGCCTTGCGCGGTGCCGTCGAGGGCCCAGACATCGCCGCTCCGCCCGGGGGCGTGGGAGCGGGTGACGAGAGCTTCGGCGGCGCCGGGGGGATAGGGATGCGGGATCGACCGGGTGCCGCGCGCGACGCGGGGATCGCTGGCCCAGTGCGAAATGAGCCCGGCATCCGAGCGCCGGAGCGGGCGGAGAACGAAGCGTTCGGACGCGATCACCGGCTGGGCCTGCGCCGCAGCGGCGAGGCTCGTCTGTGCGGACTCGAGCATCGGTCCTGTCCTCTCTCCCACTCGCCGGGGGCCTTTGGGCCCATTCAGGACTGACTAGCCCCTAAACGCGGCGAAATCGTGAACATGAGTTAGACGGGCGGCAGGTGCTCCGCCTGTCCGAGGGCCAAAAAGGAAAAGGGGCCGGCTGGTGCGCCGGCCCCCCGATCCGTGTGCCCGTGGTGGGCGCTTATTCGGCGGCTTCGGCGACGGGCAGGACGGACACGAAGGTCCGGCCCTTGAGGCCCTTGCGGAAGGTCACCTGGCCATCGGCGACGGCGAACAGGGTGTGATCCACGCCCATGCCCACGCCCACGCCGGGCCAGATCTTGGTCCCGCGCTGGCGCACGATGATGTTGCCGGAGATGACGGCTTCGCCGCCGTACTTCTTGACGCCGAGGCGCCGGCCGGCGCTGTCGCGACCGTTGCGGGACGAGCCGCCTGCCTTCTTGTGTGCCATCTGGTGTTACTCCTGGGTCGGGGTGGCGGCGGCGAGCTTGGAGCCCGAGCCGATCGCGGCCTTGACGCCCGAGGCTTCAGCGCCCGAGGCGAGGATCTCGGTCACGCGGACCAGCGTGAGCTGCTGGCGGTGGCCCTTGGTCCGCTTGGACGAGTGCTTGCGGCGGCGGCGGACGTAGTGGATCAGCTTTTCGCCCTTGATCTGGTCGATCACGGTCGCCTGGACCGCGGCGCCGGCCACGAGGGGCGCGCCGATCTGGTCGCCGACGATCAGCACTTCGTTGAACTGGATGGTGTCGCCGGCATCGGCCTGGAGCTTCTCCACGCGCAGCACGTCGCCCTGCTGGACCCGGTACTGCTTGCCGCCGGTCTTGAGAACCGCGAACATCGGTCTTCCTTTTCGTGTTCCGCGTCCTGCGGCCCCCCGTTCCCGGGGTGTCGTGGGACCAGGGGCCCCGCCTTCGGACAGCGCGCCCGTTCGGGCGGTGATGATGATGGCGTGGCGTAAACCACACCGACCCCACAGGCGAATCCGCTTGCCGGGATGGCGGCTTATCTGCGCTGATGCGGGCGAAGTCAACACCGCCGGAGGCGCGCCCCCATGTTCCGACCCCTGCTTTTGGCTGCTCTATTCTTGCTCACCGCCTGCACCGGGGGGCTGAACCTCGGCGCGGTGGTGAACCCCGCGGAGGCGCAGCGGCGCGGCGCGGTCGAGGTGGCCGTGAAGGGCGCCTTTCCCGGCATCCTGGACGAGATCGAGGTGGGCGCAGGGCCAAACTTGGTGCGCGCGATGGATGCGGCGGGCGTGCCCCCGCAGGACAGGCCCGCGCGGGTGATCCAGCTTCGTGGGGACCTGGGGCTCTATGAGGCGAACCCGTCGGCGCTGGTGACGGCGCTGATGCTCTACGGGCGCTGAGCCGTCAGAGTTCGCTCGTGGTCATGTAGCGCGCGGCGGCGAGGCCCAGGGCGCGCGAGATTTCCACGAAGCGTGCGTCGAAGGCGGCGAACAGCGCGCGGTTGAGGGCGCGGCCCGGGTCGGATTCGGAGAACGCGATCATCGCCTCAATGTCGGCGTCGGAGGCGGGCTCGTAGGCCTTGAGCAGGAAGGAGTAGACCCACTCCACCGTGTCGGCGCGGATCTGCGGCTCCTGCGACCAGATGTCGGAGAGGACGTCGGTTTCGGTCATCTCGCGCTGCATGGCGCCGCCGTCGAGGAGGCCCATGAAGTAGGCGTAGTTCGAGTTCATCGCGCCCGCGACATTGGCCTCTACGAGGTCGTTGGCTTCGGCGTAGCGGCGCAGGAGGGCGAGGCGGGGCGCGTCGTCGGCCAAGGCAACGGCGGCGGCTTCCTTGGCGGCCTGCTCCACTTCCTCGTCGATCATGGCACGGCGGGCGGCGATCTCCAGCTCGGCCATCTGCTGGCCGGGGGCGGATTCGACAAAGGCGCGGATGGCGGCAATGTCCTCCCCCTCCAGCGACTCGGTGAGGTCGGCGAGGACCTGGGCCTCCATCTCCGGGGTCAGATAGATGGATTCGACCATCTCGGTCCATTGCTGCGGGACTTGGCCAGACGGGAAGAGCGACTCGGCCATGCCAACGCCGTCGGCGATCCCCTCCTCCGCCATGATCGCGATCACCTCGGGCAGGCGAAGCGCTGCATGGATCGCGAGGATGTCCTGGGGGACGGAGGCCGGCGTCGTAGAGTCGGGCGTTGGCGAGGCCGTCTGGGCGAGGACGGAGCCGGTGCCGAGCAGCAGGGCGAGGGCGGCGATGCGAAGGACCATGGGGGAACGGCTCTGCTGATGCGCCGCGCGCGGCGGCCGGATCAGTCCGAGATAGGCGTAGGCGGAGGCCCTGCCAAGCGACGAGGTGGTGGCTTTCGGGATTGTCAGATCGGAGGAGTCCTTTCGAAGGGGGTTGCGCCCGCCAGCGGCTGGCACTAGATCGGGCCTCGGCCGCGGAGAGATGCCGGAGCGGTCGAACGGGGCGGTCTCGAAAACCGTTGAGGGTGCAAGCCTTCCCAGGGTTCGAATCCCTGTCTCTCCGCCACTACATTCGCCTAATTCATTGTTTCGCTATTGTAATTTAAAGCACTGCGGACCTGATCCCCCCGCTAGTCCTCGCACCCTTTTGCGGTGTCTACCCTGGAGAGGGCTTAGAAACCGCGGCAGCGAGGCATTCACATCCGCTCTGGTGAGGTCTGGTTCCACATCGCTGCTCTTCGTCCAACAACCTCAAATGGGGCGCTCCCCTCGCGCGCACGCGCGCTAGGAACTGGGTCCCTCAGAAGAACAGGGTCAGCGAAGACGCTCGCTGCTTATATCGGTTGCTGCTTGGGCTCGTCCCAAGGTTTGACGCCCCCGCCCCCATGATCTGAATTGCGGATGCGCGCACGTCCGGGAACTGCCGGTCACGCGACCTGGCGCTGCCAGAGCTTGCCTGCCCTCTGTTAGGCAGACCGGAACGGAAGACCCTAGGGTCGTGCTCCGCCTAGTACGCTCCCGAGATGCGAAGCCCTCGCTTGCATTCTACGCTTAGCATGCCCCGTCGACGGTCCCCGGTGGCTGCCGGGCGCGAGCGTCTTCTGCGCTGCGACGTAGCTGATGCGACGTGCTCTTCCCGGGGATCGGCATGACGCCGATCAGTTCGCGGGCGGGGTCCCGCGCACGATATAGCGAAACGGCGCCATTACCTGCTTGCGCCATGTGCTCGCCATTGAACTGCCTGAGTCGTGACGGCTACTGCTCTCGGGTCCGTTCCCGGACCAAGAAATGGCGAACCTGAACTGAGGGATGTGATGAAGCGCCTTTCTGGCCTGTGGGCTCCTGTTCTTACGGGCGCCATGTTTCTTCTCGGTTCTGCGACACTCGCTCAGCAAGCAGACTTGCTTCTAGCAGATGGGCCAGCCACTCTGGTTTCAAGTTCCGCAGGCATGAGTTTTGGCGACGCGTTGAACCAAGTTCGGTCACAAAGCGGCTTGGGCGCTCTGCGCCAGGATGCTCACCTGACCGGCGCCGCCCAAGCCTTCGCTGAAGATATGGCCCGACATGGCTACTTTTCGCACCAAGGGCGCGATGGATCGACGGTCAGCACTCGCGTTCGCGCGGCCGGCTGCCGAGGCCGCGGGTACTTTGCCGAGAACATCGCCTGGGGGCAACGGACTGCACAGTCCACTTTCGACGGGTGGATGGCATCGTCAGGTCATCGCCGGAACATGCTTGGCGAAAACTATGGCGCATACGGCTTGGGGCAGTCCGGAGGCTATTGGGTCCTAGTCTTCGCCGATGGATGCTAAGCCCGCCTGGCGCTCATCCCACCGCTGCAGATGTCCAGTCCGCGTCCCGAAGCCTGATCCTTGAACCAGTCATCCACGTCCTGAGTTAGCTCAGCAAGCTGGTGAGCTGCCGCCGACTGGCGTGACTGACGTGTGCTGGGACAAGAAGTTCGGTCGAGCAGGCCGAGTGATAGCACTTCTGAGACGATTGTTTCTCTCCACGTCGCTAGCCGCCCCTCGGCTTTAGCCGCCCGCAAGAACTGTCGGAGGGCAATCACGCGTCAGCCCACCCTGTCGACGCACTGGCGCTGCCCGCTGGTGATTATTGTCGTTTGCCTAAGCTGGGCAGCGTGGAAGACATCTACATCGGTCCATTGAACGGCCCTCTTGGCGGAGTCGTTGCCACGTAGGAGTCCCCTCGAAAACAGTTGAACTGCGGACAGCGTGACAGCCCTGCAACGACTCTCCTCCAGATTTGCACCACGGAACGGTAGCGCTGGAACAGGGCGCGGGGCTTAATGATTGGTTCCACAGAGAGACCAGTGACACTTGTACATGACAATTGGCGCGACCTGAGCGCCGACTTGCAGCTCGTGTCGATACGACAGCCCTGGCCTTCCTAGATGCTTTGTTCCGAAGGACGAGTGCCGCCATGCTCAAGGTTGTAGCTTTCACCACAGCAGTAACGGCGTTGGCCGCGGAAGCTCCAATCTGGGCCGACGCTTTATGGGAGGCCGAGGACCAGTCTCTAGTGCTGTCCGTGCCAAGTGACGCTGAAGAGAACACACTGAACCTGCATGGCGAACCTGATCGTTACTTGCCCGCCTTTCTTGCAATGATCGGGGCTCCAGATGCTGACGCGGAGGTCACTGCGCAGGGGCTGTCCAGCGTGACAGAGGATGTGACTGTCGAGATTGTCACCGTGGACGGCGAGACATGCTACCGTACGGCAATGCGCCGGTCCGAAGTGCTGCTGGATTTCATGGGCGTGCTGTCCAGAACGGAGTCCGAAGAGTATGGACAGGCTTTCAGTGCAGCGAACCATAAGCCGTGCGACCTGCCCCCTAGTGGGGTTAGCAGTGTTTCCTTCCTTCCAGGCACGTGGCGGGTGACCAGCGTCACGGCAGAATAGACAGAACTGTCGAGCTCGCGGGGCTTCTTGCTAGGGCCGTGAGACTGGCCCTTGCTGTTTCAAGCCAAGGTTACAATCAGGACCCATGGCGCTTCCATCCTGGGATCTTGTCTGCCTTTTCGTCTGCCCTCAACTTCTCCAGCGCACCGGGCGAGGCAAACACCTCCGGTTTTCGCTCCCTGTCGATGGCGCCGCGAGGGACGCGTGGAGCAAGCTTGGAAAACCCGCCGCGAAGCTTCGCCCAGCGCTTTCTTGTGACCTCGGGCGCCGCGTCTCCAAGCCCGGCGAAGTAGTTCCCGATCCACTCGAAGCGTGACATGCCCAGACTGATCGCGGGCTGCTTCGCGTGGACGTGCAACTCAAGCCACAGCAGCCTGGGAGGGTTACCGAAGAAGGGCTGACCATCGACGAACCGGAGATGTCTCCAGCCAGCAAAGAGGTCCTTGATCACCCGACAGCCTCGGCAACGTTGTAGGGCATCAAAGGCAAGGGTCCGCCAGGCACATGCCACAGGGAAAAGCGATCATCCTGGCCCAAGGCGAAGTCGAGGGTGGCCCTCCAGAGGTCACCTTCCACCGGCACCAGGAGCGCCAGATCAGCCTCTGAGGTGAGGATATTATACAGCAGCGGCAAGTCAGAGGTCTTGGCGTAGAAAGGAAGCCAAGGCATGGGTGACCTCTGATGGGCGGCATGCCCATGGATGCGCGGAGCTGACCACAAGGTAAAGGACAGTGGTGTTCGTCGGAGATACCCGCTGCCTCATGTGTTCATAGGTCCTGGAAGTAGGAGGAGCCTACAGAAGTCCTTAGATTCTGCTGTCTGTCTGGAGCGTGGTTGAGTCTGACGGTTCTGCGCCAGGAAAGGACTCGGAGGTCACACTGACCTCGTTGACCAGTTTCAGAAGATTTCCTGCAACATGAGAGAAAGCCGCCAAGGACATTCTGCGACCTACGTCAGGCCTGTCCCGTCCCTCAGTACGTATTGACCGTGAACCCGACAAACACCTCTTCCGCATTGACGCGCCAGCCAACCCGGAGGCTAACCGGCGACTCTCGAAGTCGCTTGCTGACTGAGATGCTCGATTCCTCGTACTCCGTGCTGGCGCCGTACGAGACCGCGAGGCTCAGGCCGGGCTCGTCGAATCCGATCTGAAGTTGCGTGAAACGGGCCTGGCTGATCGTGCTGAAGCTGACCTGCCAGAAGATGCTGCCGAACTCGGTCGGGCGATAGCGCTGGACCCCTGCCGACAGCCCGACCTTGGGGTCCGAGAAGCCGTTCTCCTCGTCGTCATAGGAGAAGCCCAGGCCCCCTCCGGCCGAGAGTTGCAGCCCCTCGACGCCAAAGGTGTAGGGCAGGCTCCGGCTCAGGCTCAGCCCCGCGCTCACGCCGCCCTCATAGTCGGTCACGGTCGCTCCGAAGCCCAAGTCGCCCCGCGAGGCGCTCAGCACCCCGCCCGTCGAGCTTTCGGAGATGTCGAGCCCCCAAACCTCGCCGTCGGCCCGCCCCGGGGTCGGGAGCGTGGAGTAAAGAAGGGTCGTCGCAAGGAGGACGGTCCAACGGGACTGAGCAAGTGTCACGATCTTCTCCTGAACGGCAGGTCGTGATGGTAGGGACGACTTGCCAACCAGCAAGAGTTCAACCGTCCGCGGCGACAAAGTTGCCCCGCAGGCAAGCTGCACCATACTTTGCACGACGCCGTGCGGGCTCCGCATGGCGGAAATGCCCAGCATCAGCCCGATCCAGGAGACGCATCATGAAACCTCTGACAAAGGCGATCTTTCCCGTGGCGGGGCTCGGGACGCGGTTTCTGCCGGCCACCAAGGCACAGCCCAAGGAGATGCTGACCGTCATCGACAAGCCGCTCATCCAGTTCGCGGTGGAGGAGGCGATCGCAGCCGGAGTGACCCAGCTCATCTTCGTGACAGGCCGCACGAAGCGCGCCATCGCCGACCATTTCGACGCCACGCCCGAACTCGACCGTCTCCTGAGGGAAAAGGGGCGCGAGACGGTGGCCGAGGAGCTTCGGACCATCATCCCGCCGCATGTGACATGCATCTACATCCGCCAGCCCGAGGCGCTGGGCCTGGGCCACGCCGTCCACTGTGCGGCACCTCTCATCGGCGACGACGAGCCCTTCGCCGTGCTCCTGGCCGACGACCTGATGCGGGGCGACCCTCCGGTGCTCGCGCAGATGGCCGAAGTGCAGCGCGCCACGGGCCGCAGCGTGCTGGCCGTCAATCCGGTGCCGCTCGAGGACATCGGCAGCTATGGCGTGGTCGCGGCCCAGGACCCCGGCGAAGGCGGCTCGGCGCCCGTGACCGACATGGTGGAGAAGCCGCCCAAGGGCGAGGCCCCCTCGAACCTCGCCGTCGTCGGGCGCTATATCCTGCGTCCCGAGGTGATGGGCGTCCTGGCCACCCTGCCTCCCGGCCGGGGGGGCGAGATCCAGCTGACCGACGCGATCCGCCAACTCATCCCCGGAACAGGCGTGGAGGCGTTCCGATACAGGGGACGCCGTTACGACTGCGGCTCCAAGATGGGCTTTCTGGAGGCCACCGTGGACATGGGCCTGGAGCATCCCGACTACGGGCCGCAACTGCGCGCGCACCTGCGCTCCTCCCTAGGGGCATGAGGCTCCGCTCTTTAGTCCCGCAGGCCTCGGCGCAGGGTCAGGACATTCTGGCCTCCATCGGATCGATAGGCGACATCGTCCATGACGGCGGTGATGAGCGACAGGCCCATGCCGCCTGACGGGATCGCATCGAGATCGTCAGGATCGAAGTCGAAGCGGCTGAGGCCTGCCCCGGCCAGGGCATCGCCGGGAATGGGGCGGCCCCAGTCATGGACACGAATGGTCACGCCGTCGCCGGGCACGGCCTCGGCCTCCACTTTGACGGGCCCTCCCACGGGCCCGTAGCCATGCCGGATCACGTTGCTGATGGCCTCGACGATGGCGAGTTCAAGATCGCCTGCGCCTTCGTCCCCGATGACCGGCAGAGCGAGTTCGCGCACGGCCTGAGCGACCGGGGTCATCGCCTGCAGGTCGCTGTTGATGATCCAGGTCGCGGAGTTGGCCATGACACCCCTACCCTTCCAACTGCCTTACCGCGGTTTCCAGGTCCGGATGCAGCGCAAAGACCCGGTCCATGCGCGTGAGCCGGAACAGCCGCGCCACCTCGCCCTTCGTCCCCACGACGGCCAGCGCCCCGCGCGAGCCCAGGCGCTTGAGGCAGGAGACCAGCGCGCCCAGGCCCGAGCTGTCCATGAAGTCGGACTCGGACAGGTCGAGCACGATGCGGTCGTGTCCGGCATCCACCTGCCGGATCAACGCCTCGCGCAAGGCGGGGGCGTTGGCGGCGTCGAGCCGGGGCTCATGCACCCGCAGCACCAGCAGGGCTCCGCGGGTTTCTTCAGTCACGTTCATCTTGGGTCGCCTCCAGGATCAGCAGGGTCATGTCGTCGTCGAGGTCCTCCGAGACCCGCCAGTGCTGCACGGCGGCCGTGACGGCCTCCATCAGCGGCCCGGCCTCGTCCTCGTGGTGCGACTGCAGCAACTGGTGAAGCCGTTCCTCCCCGAAGGGCTGCTTCTCGCGGTCCTCCGCTTCCGTCAATCCGTCCGAATAGACCACGAGACGGTCGCCGGGGCCGAACGGAAAGCGGATCTCCTCGTAATCCGCATGCGGCAGGATCCCCACGGGCAGCCCACCCTGGCCCAGGGCCTCCACCCCGTCCCCCCGGCGCAGAAGGACGGGCGATGGATGACCCGCCTGCACCAGCGCGCCTTCGCCGGATTCCGGGCGCAACTCGCCCATGACCAGCGTGAAATAGGGGAGGTGATCCGGCCAGTCGCGGTTCACGCCGGCCACGACATCGGCCAGGCTTTCCCCGGCCTGACGCCGCTGGATCGCCTGCACAAGCGTGTAATGCGACGCGACCGAGACGAGGGCCGAGGCCGCGCCATGTCCGGCCACGTCCACAAGGAAGAAGTGGACCGCGCCGTTCGGCTGGCGCAGCACGTCGAAGCTGTCGCCCGAGATGAGGTGCGAGGGCCGGAGCCGCCCGAGGAAGCGCACGCCCCCGATCCGGGCGGGCGCCGGCAGAAGCGCGGTCTGCACCGCTCCCGCCGCCTCCATATCGGCGCGAAGCTGGCGATAGGTGGCCTGCAGCCGTTCATGCAGCGCGAGCCGTTCGTCCTGCAGGCGCGCGCGGCGAATGGCATTGGCCTTGAAGACCCGCAGCGCGTCAGTCATGGCCGCCATCTCGTCCCCTTGGCCTTTCTCGGGGAGAGGAGCGTCCAGGTCTCCTTGCGCCAGGGCCATCATGCTCGCCTGGATCCGGCCAAGGGGGCTCAGGACGCGATGGGCCACCGCGCGCACGCCCAGCATCACGGCCGCCACCCCGAGGAGGAGGAGGCTCGACCAAAGAACGGCAATCCACAACGCCCGCTCCCGCTGCGCCTCGATCCGGTCCCGGGACTCCTGGAACAGAACCTCAAGCAGCGCCGTCCCCGCCTCCGTCGCCCGAACAGACAAGGCCTGCCAGCGAGCGAGGGACTCCGGCGCCGCCTCTCCTGCAGCCAGGGCGCGGATCAGCGACTGCTCCGCGCGGCGATAGCCCGCGGAATGGATGCGCGACAGGGCATCGAGTGGCTCCCGAACCGCCGTCAGGCCGCCATCGGCCTCGCCCTCCAGGAGTTCGAGCGCGAAGGTCGCCCGCTCCTCGTTCCGCGCCGCCTGCCCAAGAAGCTCGGTGCGACTGCTGGCGCCCTCCTCGACGGCGAGCCGCCCCAGGATCGCGCGGTTGAGTGACAGGCTGTCGAGTAGCAGGCTGGCATACCGGCGCGCCTGAAAGGCGGAGGCCAGCATCCGGTCGGTCGGCTCCTCGCGGGAAAGCAGGGCCACACGGAGCGACAGCACATCGCGCGCCAGCGCCGTGTGGGCCGTCAGCAGATGGGCCGCAAGGGCGTCGCGCGCCTCGCCACGGGGCAGGCGCTCGCCTCCCGCCGCAACGCCCCGGACCTCCGCCAAGTCCGCCTCCAACGCCTGGAACGTCCGCAGCCCGCGGTCGTCCTCCAGGCGGACCAGGGCCTAGGCAGTCTCCTCCAGGGCGGCGTCGGTGCGGGTCTGCGTGGACGCGAGTGCGCCGTCGGGCCGGGCCGGGCCGAGATAGGCCGCCGTCCGCTCCTCCCCCATCGCGAGCAGGGTACGTGCCAGCGACTCGCGCGCGGAGTTCGAGCGGGCAAGTTCCCGGGCCTCCCGCCACTCCCCGAAGGAGGCGACTACCTGCACCCCGACAGCGAGGCACAGCGCCGCCCCGAGGAGCACGAACAGACCGATGAGCGTGCCGCGGATCGTCGGGCGCTGCATGGTTCTCCTGTCAACATCCCGGTCGGATCGGCAATCGGCAGCGGCCGGTCCGGGCCTCGATCCTGGTCAGACAGGAGAAAGCCCTTTGCAGCGCCTCGTCAAGGAACGAAGAACGTGCAGCGGACCGTCCCGGGTCCCTTCAACCTTAACGTGAAATTAACGATTGCTGCGCTAAGATGCCGACGATCGACGCACCCCGACACGACAACCCAGGAGAATTCATGTGCCCCCCCGAAGACCGGACAGAACTGGACCGGCTTCTCTCGCTGCAGGACACCGGGCTTCTCGGCGCCCCAGCCTCGCCCGGCCTTGAGGACATCTGCCGAACGGCGCGCGAACGCTTCGGCGTGCCCAACGCCCTGGTGACCCTGGTGGACCGCGAACAGCTGCGGATAGCGGCCGGTGCGGCCGACGACCCCTCGCCCCGATCCGACGCCTTCTGCGATCACACGATCCGCAGCGACGACGTCATGGTCGTCCCGGACCTGTCGCTCGATCCGCGCTTCGAACAGAACCCCCTCGTGGTCGGAGAGCCCTTCTTCCGCTTCTATGCGGGGGCGCCTCTGACCTACCGGCGTGGGATCCGCCTGGGAGCCCTGTGCCTGCTTGACATCCGACCGCGCGACTTCTCGCCCGGCGACCGGGCCGAACTCGCGGAGCTTTCGGATCAGGTGGTGGCCCTGATCGCCCAGAGGGAGTTTGAGGCCCTCCCCGGCCTCATCGCCCGCTAACCTTCCGTCGCCACGCCTTCGGTCGATGCGTCCTCTGTCGCCGCGCCGTCTGCGGGCTCGTCCTCGACCGTCACGGGCAGGCAGCGGCCCAGGGCGGGGTCGAGGCCGGCGGTCCAGGCCGCAGGGTCCTCCACCGGCTCCAGGATCGGCCCTTCGGCCTTGAAGAACAGCGACTCGAGCATGATGCCGTTGTTGTTCGCGGTCTGGACCTCGATGGACCCGCGGCCGTCCTCGTAAACGCCCTCGAAGAAGCCCAGTTCGGGGTCGAACTGCGGCGCGATATGATCAAAGAGCTGCCCCGTGTACTCCGTCTCCCAGAGCGCCCAAAGCCCTAGCGCACCCTTGAGTGCCACGGCGGCGTGCTCGGGCACCGACTGGCCCAGGTCGGTGATCGTGGCCCAGGGGCGGCCGCTGCTGAAGATCGTGTCATAGACGAAGTAGGGCGCCTCGAGGAGCTGGTGCTCGGTCCGCGCGGTCAGGATGCCGGTCGCCTCGTGCCGCCGGGCCTGCACCTCGTAGATGTTCTGCGCCGCCCTCGCGATCCAAGCGCCCGGCCCTTCGCCCGCCGGGTCGTCGAAGCCGAACTCCAGCCCTAAGAGCGCGTAGCTTTCGGTCACCACATAGTTGTGCGCCCCCATGAGCCGGGGATCGCGGGTATCGAAGGGCACCTCCACGCCATACATCCAGAGGGCCGAATATGGCTCCGGGTCCAGCGCCACCCCCGCGTCGAAGCCCCAGAGTTCGACGGCGCGGGCGCCGTACTCCTCATAGCCGAGCCGTCCCTCCTGCAACCAGAGAACCTGCTCCCCCTCTCCGGGAGCGGCCCCGTAGAGGACCCCGTCCCGGACAAGCTCGCACCAGTTCCAGCGGGGCAGGATGGCACGGACCTCCGCCTCCCGCTCCGGATAGCGCTGCTCCACGATCCGCAGCCAGACAAGCAGCCGCGCGATGTCGAGGACCGAGCAGCCGATCTCGCCGGGTTCGTTGGTGTAGGTGGCGGGCACGGCGGTTTGGGTGTTGTAGACCTTGTTCGGGCAGTCCTGGCGAAAAAGGTCCAAGCTGCCCAGCGTGGCCAGCAGGGGGTCCAGCCGGCCCTCCACCTCCGCATCCTTGATCAACCCCAACCCATGGGCCGAAACAATGGCCGCGAGGTAGGACCCGGTGTCCCAGAGCGTGACCGAGGGATAGTTGTTCGCCGCGTTGGCAAAGCCCGTGCCCGCCTGCGTATTGTTCTCGAAATATCGCCAGGCAATCTCGGCCATCTCCATCTCGGCCTCGCTCAGCGGGCCGTTGCGCGGCTCGGCCACCGGCTCCAGCGTGGACAGCGGGCGCTCGGGCCAGTGCCCATCGGCGAGGGCGGGGGCCAGAGGCAAGGCCCCGGCAAGGCCGGATGCGATTGCCAGGGGCGCGAAGCGGACGATGTTTGTCACTGAGCACGTTCCATGAATGCAGTCCCAGACGGGACGCCGGGTCCAAGAAGGAAGTCTAGGTCATGAAGCGACCCGAACAACATGAGGAGGGTGACCGGTTGCGGTCCTGGCGCGCAATGACGGCCGTCGTGGCCCTGTTCTCGGGGCTGGCGTCAGTGTCCGATCCGGCGGGGGCACAGGCCGCCCGCGCCGATTCCAGGGCAACCTACGCCGCGCCGGAACCAGGTCCCGACATCCGCCCCGCCTTCGCTGGCGGATTCGCGCCGCTACTCCCGGTGCCGGGCGGCGCCCTGACTCCGTGGGCCGCACATGCGGGCGGCCTGTCACCCGAGCCCGGAGCCGAACCCGTGGTCCTGCCCGAGCAGGACCTGGCCTGGGCGCGCACGGCCTGGGCTTACTTCACAGGCCTACCCTCCCCCGCTCCAGGCCAGGCGCCCCCGCCTTCGCCCGATCCGGCCGGCGACGGCGCCCAAGGCGGCGCCCCTTCCGGCCAGCCAGCCCCCCCGGCCCCGGCCGTCCCTGGCACCGGCCTCGTCCCGGCGCGGGCAGGGTCGCCGGTCGCCAGCATGTGGTCGATGGGCGATCAGGTCGCGGCCCTGCTTATCGCCCGCCGCTTCGAGCTCATCGACGCGCAGGAGTTCGACCGGCGCTTCACCCGCATCCTGATGTTCCTGTCCACTATGCCCCTCGCCTTTGGCGAATTGCCGAACCGCTTCTACAGCACTGACACAGGCGCCATGCTGGGTGCCGACCTTCTGGACGGCACGGCCGGCTGGTCCGCCGTGGACACCGGGCGCCTCCTGATCTGGCTCCGCATCGCCGCCGAGGAGCACCCGGCCTTCGCTTCCTACATCCGCAACGCCGTCGCGCGCTGGAGCGTCTGCGGCGTCCTGTCCGAATCCGGGCGGCTCCAGACCACGGCGCCTGGGGAGAACGGCCCGGCCTTCAGCGTCGAGACCGCACGCGGCTATGATGCCTATGCCATCCAGGGCTACCGCGCCTGGGGCGTCGAGGCGCCCCTGCCCCCCTTGGAGCCATCCCCGTTCGAGATCGAGGTGGGCGGCACTCTCCTGTCCCTGCAGGAGGACGTGACGAACCAGGCCCCGGTGATGACGACGCCCCCGGCCTATCTGGGCCTCGAATTCGGCTTCGACCCGCTCGGGTCCGCGGCTGAGGAGGTGGCAGGCGGGCGCGACGCCGAGGAGTTGATGCAGGTCGTCCACGACATCCAGGCCCGGCGCTGGGAGGAAGAGGACATCCCCGGCGCCCGGGCCGACTTCCGCCGGTCGGAAGAGCCCTTCACCATCTACGGCACGATCCTCGCCAACGGCTATCCCTGGTCGGTGATCGAGCCCGGCGGCGCGGTGCGCACCGATCTCCCACTCCTCACCACGCGGGGGGCCTTCGCGCTCGACGCGTTCTTCGACGGCTCGTATGCGGACACGCTGATGCTGCTGGCGGGCCAGCTCCACGATCCCGCGCTGGGCTGGTACGAAGGGCGCTACGAGATGACGGGGGCCTACGAGACGACGCGCACGAGTGCCACCAACGCCTTCGTGCTGGAAAGCATCGCCTATCGGCTGTTCGGCCCTCTCTTCGCGGACACGGCGCGGCCCGAGACGCTCGTCCCGATCGCCCCCGACGCCTCGGGCGCCTGCCGCCTGCCCCTGGCAGCCCCCTGAGGCCGGTCAGAGCAGGAGATCGGACGCCGTCAAGGACGAGACGCCGACGAGGCGGATCTCGATATCCGCCGTCCTGTCCCCCGTCACATCCGCACGCAGGATCAGGTCGCCCTTCGAGGCCACCGTCCAGACCGAAAAGGCTGCCGCCGACTTCCCGGCGAAGCGGAAGCCCTGGTCGCCGCCCAGGCCAGACTGCGGGTCGATGCCCGAAAGGTCGATGAGGTCGATGCCGGACACAACGTCGTAAAGGATATCGCGCCCCGGCCCGGCCGGGCTGTCCTCGGCTCCTGAGAAGACGAACACGTCGCGGTCCCGGTCGATGCCGCCATGAAGCGTGTCTCGGCCCAGGCCTCCCACCAGCCGATCGGCCCCCTCCCCTCCCCGCAGGACATCGTCGCCCGCCGCTCCTATAAGGACGCTGGCCCCGCCCGTCCCCGAAAGCCGGTCCGCGCCCGAGTCTCCAAGGGCGTTCTCGATCCCGGACAGCCGGTCGGTCCCATGACCCGTCGCCTGCGCGGCCGAGGTCGACAGGTCGATGGTCGCGCCCAAGGAGCCCAAGACCTCCACCCAGTCGAGCCCCGCCCCCCCGTCGAGCCGGTCGTCCCCTGCGTCCAGCCGGAGCCGGTCGCCGCCGTCCCCGCCCAGCACCTGATCGTTGCCTGCGCCACCATCGAGCGAGTCGTGGCCGCCAAGGCCGTCCAGCAGGTCGTCCCCGTCGCTGCCGATCAGGATGTCGTCGCCCGGCGTGCCAAGGCTGCCGGGATCGGGCGGCGGGCCGTCACCGGGCACGAAGCCCAGGCTCTCCACATGGGCGACCAGGGGGGTGCCGGGATTGGACCACACGCCCGCCCAGCTTTCGAGGGACGGGTCCACGCACCATAGGTTCGCGAAGCCCTTCATCTCGCCGGTCGTCCACGTGCCATGGGGCATGTCGGACGCGTCGAAGCGCCCGACCTCCCGCCCGTCCACGAGGAAGACCGCCTCAGTCCCCGTGACCGTCACGGAATAGGTATGCACCCCCAGCGCGGCGTCGAAGCCCAGGTTCACGATCACCGGCGCCCCGTTCGCGTCCTCCAGGGTGACGTGCTCCCCAGTCGCCGTCTCCATGTGGATGTTGAGCCGGACCTGGGTTGTGTCCGCGCCCACGAACTCGAAGTCGAACTCGATCCAGGGGTCGGCGAAGTGATCGGCCCGGTAGGTGAACATGCCGAAGACGGCCCCGTCCACCATCCGGGGCGCCTGCGCGGTCCAGCTCCAGGTGCCGGTCGACGCGGTGGCCTCCGACTGCACCTCGCCCCCGCACCAGGGCCGGGCCGAGCCCGCCGGGGCGGTGCCGAGAGCGAGCTCCAAGGCCCCGTCCGGGGACAGCCGGACGTTGCCGGGCGCCCAGGCGAGGATGGAGGACTGGCCCGCGTTCCAGGACGAGACCTGCCAGCCATCCGCCTCCAGGGGCTCCCCCGGATCGATCAGGTTGACAGAGCCGGCGCCAAGGGTCGTGGACATCGCATGCCTCGCTACGGAAACAGGAAGGCTTCACTGTTTTCGCACATAAGGCGCGGCAATGTGGCGGGGGCGGTGCCTTTTCGCGGTCCTAGCGCGGGACGATGCGGAACAGCACCTTGTGCCGCACCATAAGCCAAAGCCCCAGGATCGTGCTGATGTAGAGCGCGGTGTTGATCCAGATGTGGCCCGGCCAGACATGCTGCCAGTCGGGAATCTCATCGAAATAGCCCGGGATCTGGTCGATGAGCGCAATGAAGACGAGGTGCATGAGGAAGACATAGAGGCTGGCCTCCCCCAGCGGGATCAGGAGCCAGCCCAAGGCCTTGCTGAGGGGCCCCCAGAACCAGGTGAGCAAGGCGTAGAAGGCCACAAAGAACACCGCGACGTTGAGGAGCCGCACCGGGCTCGGGTGCTTCTTCGTCAGGTAGGTATCGTAGAGCCCCTGCCACTGATCGGCCGGGAGCCAGTCCAGCCGCGACCAGGCCGGGAAGGACGGGTTGGGCGTCGTCTGGGCCAAGATCAGGAAAACCAGCGCCAAGGCAATGCCCAGGCCCACGGCGATCCTGCGCCAGGAGGCGTGCGCGAGCAGCCCGGCGATCTCGGCCCGATAGAAGCCCACGGCCAGCGCGTGCGTGAAGAGGACCTGATACATGGGCAGCGGAAAAGCGAACTCCCACTGCATCCCCATCACCGGTGTGTCCACTGGCATGAGCCAGCCCGCGAAGTAAAACCCCCAGCTCAGGGCGAAGAACGGCCCCAGCAAGCGGCGCTGCAGGAGCCAGAGCGCGGCGGGAGCCAGGGCCAGCAGGACCACGTAGAGCCCC
>CADCUU010000053.1 GCA_902805995.1 uncultured Rubellimicrobium sp. | reverse complement strand
GACCACCTCGGGCGGGACGACGACCGCGCCATGCCGGTCCGCGTGGACGAGGTCGCCTTGCGCGACGGTGAGGCCGAAGACGGTGACCGGCGTCCCGATCTCGCGCACATGGACGAAGCCATGGCTCGGGCCCACGCTGCCCGCCACCACGGGAAAGCCCGGGGGCAGGTCGCCCAAGTCCCGGACCACGCCGTTCGTCAGCGCCCCGGCGATGCCCAGCGCCTTGTGCAGCGTCGTGTTCACCTCCCCCCAGAAGGCGCCGACGCAACCGGGGGCGTCGAGGTCCTCAATCACCGCGAGAGCAGGCTCCGGCGCGTCCCACATGGCTTTGTAATAGGCCATGCGGCGCGCCCGGATGGCGGCGGGCTCCTCGCGCGGGGGCTCCAGGGCGGACAGCTTCGCCGTCACGGCATAGCCGACCATGACCTCACCCGGGGCGGTGGCGACCATGGTCCCACGGGTGAAGCCCGCAAAGCCTCGCTTGCCCTGCGCCACCTCGATGGCGTTGCAGACAGTGGGGGTGTCCACGGTCCGCAGAAGGTCGAGAAGGGTCCGGTCCATCAGTCCTCCAGCCAGCGGCGCAGCGCCGCATTGGTCGCGTCGGGTTGTTCCAGCACCGGCAGGTGGCCCGCGCCGGGGATGATCTCCAGCCGCGCCCCCGGCATCAGCTCCGCCATCAGGCGCGCCCGGTCGAGGGGGACAAGCCGGTCCTCCGCCCCGTGCAGCACCAGCGCTGGCCCCCGGAACGCCCGCAGCGTCGCCGTCTGGTCGGGGCGGTCCATGAGGGCGCGGGACTGCCGCAGGAACACCTCGGGGCCGAGCGACAGCGCCATGTCGTAGCAGAGGTCGAGGACGGGCTGACGCCGATCCGCCAGATAGAGCGGCTTCATCTCCTCGCGCACGATCACGGGCAGGTGTCCCTGCGCCACGCGCGCCATGCGGTTCCTGCGGCCGGCCTTCACCGCCTCCGCTTCGGGGAGGGGATTGGTGTCGAGGAGGGCGATCCGTTCCACCCGGGCGGGGGCCTGCCGCAGGACCTCCATCGCGACGATCCCGCCCATCGACAGGCCTGCGAGCGCGAAGCGGGGCGGCGCGTCCCGCAGGATCGCCCCGGCCAGCGCCGCCATACTGTCCGCGTCCGCGATCTGGGCCAAGTGGACTGTGCGGGTGCCGGAGAAGGCCGCGAGCTGCGGCCCCCACATCCGGGCGTCGCACATATGGCCCGGGATCAGGAGGAGGGGTGTCATCCCGCCCGCCGCGCGCCTTCCTTGAGGGTCGCGAGCTTGGCCCAGGCGATCTCCGGGTCCACGGCGCCGAAGCCCGCGAAGGTGCCAAAGCCACAGTCCGAGCCCGCCATGACGCGCCCTGTGCCGAAGACGGAGGTGAAGCGCTGGAGCCGCTGGCGCACCACGTCCGGGTGCTCCACGAAGTTCGTCGTCGTGTCCACGACACCGGGCACAAGGACCTTGCCGTCCGGGATTTCCGCCGCGCGGTCGCGGAA
>CADCUU010000052.1 GCA_902805995.1 uncultured Rubellimicrobium sp. | reverse complement strand
GCCGCATCGGGCGCGAGGAGCGTCGTCACGTCGCCCCGGACATCGAGGCCGAAGGCCCGCTCCACCACGTAGCCCTCGCCGGGCTCCTCGGTGGTCTGGAGGGCGAAGCTGCCCGCGACGCGCGGCTCGCCGTCGGTGGCCAGAGACAGGGTCGCCTCGTAGTCGTCAATGGGAGCCGTGCCTTCCACCTGAAGGGCGATGGAGGGAAGGCCCGGCAGGCCCAGCGCACGCGCCGCGAGGCCGCCCTCGGCCTCTTGGAGGTCGAGGTCCACGGACAGGATGCGCGTCTCGTTGGAATAGCTTCCGGTGAAGCCGAGGCTGCCTTGGCTGCCCTCCACGATCTCGGCAGCTACGGTGGCGCTGCCTTCGCCGCCAGACAGGTTCACGGCGCCCGACAGCGTCAGCGCCAACTCCTGACCCAGGATCGGCTCCCCCAGGACGATGCGGTTGGCGCGCAGTTCCCCGATCTGGACCGACACGGGAAGCTCGGGAAGGGAGAAGGGCGTGGCCTCGGGCGTGGGGGCCTGCGCGTCGGGGACGGGCGGGCGCAGGACCTCGATGCGGCCCGCCGTCAGCTCCTCGATGTCGATGCGGCCGCCGAGGAGCGCGGAGCGGTTCCAGTCGAGCGCGAGGTCCTCGGCCACGAGCCAGACGCCCTGCCCGTCGGAGATGGACAGGCGCTCGATGGTAGCGCGGGAGGAGAGGGCCCCCGCGAAACCCTGGATGTCCACGTCGCGCGCAGTGGCGGACAGGTTGTCCTCGATGAACTCGGTGATGAAGCCCTCATCCTCCCCCTCCTGGGCGAGGGCGGGCAGGGGCAGCAGCGCCAGGGGCGCGAAAAGGGGGAGGAACCTCAAAAGGACTGACCTATGCCGATATAGACCTGCACCGCGCCGAAGCGGTCCTCGCCCGTGGCGGGGGTGGCGAGGTCGAGCCGGATCGGCCCGATGAAGCTGTTGTAGCGCACGCCCAGGCCCACGCCCGCCTGGCTGTCGCCGTCGGTGCTGGGGAAGGGCTCGTCGTCCACGTAGCCTGCATCGGCGAAGGCCACGGCACCGAAGGTTTCGTTGATCGCCACCCGCGCCTCCAGCTGGACCCCGGCGAAGGACGTGCCGCCCAGCGTCACCGTCTCGCCGGGGGCGTCGGGGTCGGGGACCTCCACGCCGAGGCTCTGGAACGGCTGGCCGCGCACGGTGCCGCCCCCGCCCGAGAAGAACAGGAACTCCTGCGGCGCATCCTCGCGGTCGGCGCCAAAGACGCTGCCCAGCTGCCCGCGCGCGGCGAGCGTCACGCGCTGGCCGAACGTCCGGTAGAGGCGCGCGTCGGCATAGGCCCGCGCGCCGTTGCCCGCCTCCCCGGTGATGGAGGCGAAGGGCGTGGCCTCCGCGTCGATGTAGAAGCCGGACCGGGCGTCGCGCGGATCGTCGCGGCGGTCCCAGGTCGCGGAGAGGGGCAGGGTGAGGAGCGTGTAGTCCCGCGTCTCGATGGGCGTCTCCTCATGGGCGGCGAGGAGCCCCAGCGCGAAGGACAGCGTCAGGTCGTCGGTCGCGTAGCGGGTGATGCCCACATCGAAGGTGAACTGCTGGAGGAAGTAGTCCTCCTCGTCCTCCTGCGACAGCCGCGCGGCGAGGAGGAGGTCGTTGTCGGGGGAGAACGTCGCGGGGCGGGCAAAGCTCGCGCCCAGGGCGTAGTCCTCGCCCCCGCTGTTGGTGCCGAGCTGCTCTCCGCCGATATCCGAGACCTCGGCGTCGAAGCGCAGACGTTCGGCCCCGCCCAGGAGGTTGCGATGCAGCCAGAACCCTGTGACCGACAGCCCATCGACCGAACTGATCTCGGCCCCGAAGCCTACGCGGCGGGGGAGCGATTCGACGACCTGCAACTCGATGGGGAGGGTGTTGCCGGGGCCGATCGCATCGGATTCCACCACGGCCACGCTGTCGAAGGTGCCGGTGCGGCGCAGGCGGGCGGCGGCGCGCTCCAGCTCCTCGGGCGAGAAGACGCGGCCCTGGGGGATGCCCGCGATGCGCAGGATGCGCGCGGTCCGCACGTCCTCGTTGCCCGACACGGTGACGCTGCCGAAGGACAGCTCCGGCCCGGGCGCGATACCCACGGCGACGTCGAGCCGGTCCTCGGGGTGGACAGCCACGATCTCCTCGGAGGCGACTTCGGCCTTGGCGTTACCCTCGTCCCGCCAGGCGGCGATGGCGGCGGCCACGGCGTCCTCGATGGTCTCGGAGCGCGCAACCTCCCCGGGGGCAAAGCCGGGCGGAAGCTCGGTCGCGGGAGCGAGGGGAGCGATGGCGGTGCGGCCAAAGGCGAAGCGGGCCCCCGGATCGACCGACAGCACCACCTGCCCGATCCGCGCGGGCGCGCCCAGCGGCTGGATCGTCGACGCCTCCCGCCCGTCCACGACGATGGAGATGACCGGGCCGTAATACCCCTCGGAGTAGAGCGCGGCGAGGAGGCGGGCGTAGTCGGCTCGCGCCGCCGCAACATAGTCCTGCGCCGAGGTGAGCCCCTCGGCCTCCAGCGAGAGGGTGAGGGAGGCGTTCTCCAGCACCGTCCTGAGGTCGTCCTCGGTGCCCTCCGGCAGGGCAAGCGTCGCTTCCTGGGCCTGCGCGGCAAGGGGCAGCGACAGGGCCAGGACCAGGGCTGAAAGACGGGGCATCGGACCTCGTGACGGCGAAACTGTGAAGCGGAGTGTTGCGCGCTGGCCTGTCCGGGGCAACGGCAAAGTCGGGAACTTACCTGCGGAGATAGGCGGGCCGCCCCGCGGGTCTAGGCCGCGAAGGGATCGGGCTCGTAGCGGACATGCGTGAAGTGGAGGCCGTCCGGCGGCGCCACGGGCCCGCATTCCGCGCGGTCGCGGGCGGCCAGGGCTTCGCCCATCCGCGCGGGCGTCCAAGCCCCGGTCCCCACGCGTTCGAGGCTGCCGACGATGGACCGGATCTGGTTGTGCAGGAAGCTCCGCGCCCGGGCGCTGACGTGGACCTCGGGCCCTTCCGGCCCGTCGAGGCGCTGGACATCCAGCACATCGAGCGTGCGGACCGGACTCTCGGCCTGGCACATGGTGGCGCGGAAGGTCGTGAAGTCGTGCCGCCCCAGGAGATGCGCGGCCCCTTCAGCCATCGCGTCCACGTCCAGAGGCCAGCCCACGCGCCAGGCCTGCCCCTGCGACAGGGTCAGCGGCGCGCGGCGCTGGATGATGCGGTAGACATAGCCCCGCTCCAGCGCCGAGAATCGGGCGTGCCAGTCGGGGGCTACAGCGGCGCAGGCGGTCACGGCGACCGGATGGGGCCTCAGGTGGTGGTTCAGCGCCTCCGACAGGCGGAACGGGTCCCAGTCGCGGATCATGTCGCAGTGGGCCACCTGCCCCCAGGCATGGACCCCCGAATCCGTCCGCCCCGCCGCCGCGACGTTGTGCGGCCCGGGGTCGAGCCGGAGGAGCGCCGCCTCCAGCGCCCCCTGCACCGAGGGCTGCCCGGCCTGCCGCTGCCACCCCGCGAAGTGGGTACCAAGATACTCGATCCGGAGGGCATAACGGGGCATGGGCCGGGGGTTAGCCGCAGGGGCCGGGTCTGGCAAGGCGGGCGGGGCGGGAAAACCCGACCGCCTCCGTGCCGTCCGAAGGCGTCCCCCGGCTTGCCCCAAGGCCCCCGATGCGGCATCACGGCCCCATGACAGCCGCCCACAAAGCCCTCGCCGTCCATCTCCTCACCGCCACCGGAGCCGTCTGGGCCATCCTCGCGATGCTCGAAGCGGTGCAGGAAGACTGGGACATGATGTTCCTCTGGCTCGTCGTGGCCCTGGTCGTCGACGGGATCGACGGGCCGCTGGCGCGCCGCTACGACGTCAAGCGCCATGCCCCGGTCTTCGACGGGGTGCTCATGGACCTCGTCATCGACTACCTGACCTATGTGTTCGTCCCGGCCTATGCGCTGTTCCGGTCGGGGCTGATGGACGGCTGGACCGGCTGGTTCGGCATCATCATCATCACCTTCACCTCGGCGCTCTACTTCTCCGACACGCGGATGAAGACCAAGGACAACAGCTTCTCCGGCTTCCCCTCCTGCTGGAACATGCTGGTGCTGGTGCTCTTCGCGTGGCAGCCCAACTTCTGGGTCATCGTGATCCTGGTCACGATCCTCGCGGTGGTGATGTTCCTGCCCGTCAAGTTCGTCCATCCGGTGCGGACCGAACGGTGGCGTACGGTGACGCTGCCGGTGGCGCTCCTGTGGGTCGTGTTCGCGGGCTGGGCGGCCTGGGTCAACTTCCACCCCGAATCCTGGGCGCAGTGGGGGCTGACGCTGACCTCCTTCTACCTGCTGGGCGCCGGGGCGATGCAGCAGATCATCTACGGCAAGGACGGCTGAAGCCGGGTCAGCGCGACGCCCACCAGGATGAGGGCGGCGGCCAGCCATTTCGGCCCGTCCATCCGTTCCCCGAACACGAGCCAGCCGATCAGCACCGCGAAGAGGATCGAGGTCTCGCGCAGCGCCGCCACGACCGCGATGGGGGCCAGCGTCATGGCCCAGATCGACACGCCATAGGCCCCGTAGGACGCGGCGGAGCCGAGCGAGCCCAGCACCCAGTCCCTCGGTCGGCGCGGCAGGGTGCCCCAGCCTTTCCACAGAAGCATCACGGCGCTGAACAGGGTGCCCCCGCCGATGAATATCCAGCCCACATAGGCCACCGGCTCCCCCGAGACGCGGGCGCCCAGGCCGTCGATCAGCGTGTAGGCCGCCGTCGCCGCGGCCGAGCCCAGCGCGAAGGGCAGGAGGCGGCGATCCTCGGCAGAGGTGAAGACGCCGCGGGCCATGAGGAGGATGCCCAGGCCCAAGACGAAGATGCCCGCGTATTCGTGGGCCGCCACCGCATCGGGCAGCGTCGCAGCCCCCACCAGCGCTACGACCATCGGCGCGGTGCCCCGGGCGATGGGGTAGACGCGGCTCAAGTCCCCGCGCTCGTAGGCGAAGGTGAGAAAGCTTTTATAGGCGAGATGGGTGAGGCTTGCCGCGATCACCCAGGGCCAGGCCTCGGGCGCGATGGAGGGCCGGAACAGGACGACCGCCACGCCGATGATGACCTCGGCGAGGCTCACCACCAGCATGGCGCCGATTTTGGAGGCCCCGACCTTGACGACGGCGTTCCAAGCCGCGTGGAGGAAGGCGGCGAACAGGATCGCCGCCAGAAGACCCGTAGTCATCTCAGCCCCGCGCTGCCGCGCAGGAGGCGCGGCGGGTCATGGGCTCAGGCCGGGATGTTCAGCCAGGCCAGGGCCTCGTCGCAGCGGGCGCAGGTCGCGGCATGGGCATGGGTGCCCACGTCGGGAAGGATCTTCCAGCAGCGCTGGCACTTGTCACCGTCCGCTAGGCCGAAGACCACGGCCACCTCCGCCACGTCGGGGAGGCGGAAGGCGTCCTCCGGCGCGGGGGCGGTCGTGACCTCGATCCCCGAGGTGATGCAGAGATCGTCGAAGGGAACGCCCTGCAGCGCCTGGGCCAGGGCCTCCGGGACATAGACGGTCGGCGCGGCCTCCAGTGAGGCGCCGATGACCTTGGCGGTGCGCTGCTTTTCGAGCGCGCCGGTGACCACGCGACGGGTCGAGCGGATCGCGTGCCACTTCTGGGCCAGGGCCTCGTCGCGCCACTCCGCCGGCGTCACGGGGAAGTCCTGGAGATGGACCGAGGAGTCCTCGCCCGGGTGACGCTCCAGCCAGACCTCCTCCATCGTGAAGGCGAGGATGGGGGCGAGCCAGGTGGTCAGCCGGTCGAAGAGGTGCACGAGGACGGTGCGCGCGGCGCGGCGGCGTTGGGTGTCGCCGTCGCAGTAGAGCGTGTCCTTGCGGATGTCGAAGTAGAAGGCCGACAGGTCCACGGTCGCGAATTCGAAGATCGCGCGGAAGACGCCTTGGAAGTCGTAGGCGGCGTAGCCGGTGCGGACAACCTCATCCAGTTCGGCAAGGCGGTGGAGGACCCAGCGCTCAAGCTCCGGCATGTCCGCTTGCTCGACATGGTCCTGGCCGGTCACGTCGCCGAGGGAGCCCAGCAGGAAGCGCATGGTGTTGCGCAGGCGGCGGTAGCTGTCGGCGGTGCCCTTCAGGATTTCGGGCCCGATGCGCTGGTCGACGGTGAAGTCGGTCTGCGCGACCCAAAGGCGGAGGATGTCCGCGCCGTAATCCTTGACGATCTGCGCCGGGGCCACGGTGTTGCCCAGCGACTTGGACATCTTCATGCCCTTTTCGTCGAGCGTGAAGCCGTGGGTCAGCACGCCCCGGTAGGGCGCGCGACCGCGGGTGCCGCAGGCCTGGAGGAGCGAGGAGTGGAACCAGCCGCGATGCTGGTCGGTCCCCTCCAGGTAGAGGTCGGCGAGGCCGTCCTCCGACCCGTCCTCGCGGTCGCGCAGGACGAAGGCGTGGGTGCTGCCCGAATCGAACCACACGTCGAGGATGTCGAAGACCTGATCGTAGTCGTCGGCATTGACGATGTTGCCGAGGGCCCGCGCCTTGAAGCCGTCCGTGTACCAGACATCCGCGCCCTCGGACTCGAAGGCGGCGACGATGCGGGCGTTCACCTCCTCGTTCCGCAGGAGGAAGTCGGGGTCGGTGGGCTTGGCCCCGCGCTTGACGAAGCAGGTGAGGGGGACGCCCCAGGCGCGCTGGCGGCTCAGCACCCAGTCGGGGCGGGACTGCATCATGGAATGCAGGCGGTTGCGGCCCGAGATCGGGGTGAAGGTGACCAGTTCCTCGATGGAGGTGAGGGCGCGTTGGCGGATCGTGTCGCCGTAGTCGTTCCTGCCGTCCGAGAGGGGCTTGTCGATGGCGGCGAACCACTGCGGCGTGTTGCGGTAGATCAGCGGGGCCTTGGAGCGCCAGCTATGCGGGTAGCTGTGCTTGAGCTTGCCCTTGGCGAAGAGCGCGCCCGAGGCCGCGAGCGCCTTGATGACGCTCACGTTCGCGGGGCCTTCCTTGCCCTCGGCGGTGATGATGTGCTGGCCGCCGAAGAGGGGCAGGTCCGTGCGGTAGGAGCCGTCCTCCGTCACGTTGTAGGTCATGGGGAGGCCGAACTTGAGGCCAAGCTGGTAGTCGTCGTCGCCGTGGCTGGGCGCGGTGTGGACGAAGCCGGTACCCGCATCCTCGGTGACGTGGTCGCCGGGGAGGAGGGGGACGTCGTAGTCCCATTCGCCACTGGCTCCGTCGAGGCCCCGGAGGGGATGGGCGAGGGTGAGGGCGGACAGCTCTTCGGACGACACGTCGCGGAGGCGCTGGACGTCGCCATCAGTGAACTTGGCCTGCGCGAACACTGCGGCGGCGAGGGCGTCGGCCAGGATCACCGTTTCGGTGTGGGCGGGCTTGTCGTCGGTCGTGGGGCGGGTCGTCTGGTAGAGGCCGTAGGAGATGGACGGCCCGAAGGCCACCGCGCGGTTCTGCGGGATGGTCCAAGGGGTCGTTGTCCAGATAAGAACGGAGGCGTCCAGCAGGTCCCGGCTCATCTCGGGAGAGATGACCGGGGCAAGCTCGTAAGGCTGCCCAAGGATCACCTCGTCAGGCAAGGCCAAGGGGTTCCCGCTGGCGGCCATACGCGCTTCCTGTCGGGCGCGATCCTGAGCCATGAACTTGTCGTCGTCGAGCTTCGACAGATCCCCAGCGTCGGCTACCCTGAACCGCACGAAGATCTGGTGGGAGGTCACGTCCTGGTATTCGACCTCGGCCTCGGCCAGGGCGGTCTTTTCGACGGGGCTCCACATCACGGGCTTGGAGCCCTGGTAGAGCGCGCCGTTCATCAGGAACTGCATGAACTCGCCGGCGATGACCGCCTCGGCGTGGAAGTCCATCGTCAGGTAGGGGCGGTCCCAGGCGCCGGTGATGCCCAGGCGCTTGAACTCCTCGCGCTGGACCTCGACCCAGCCTTCGGCGAACTTGCGACATTCCTGGCGGAAGGCCACGACGTCCACGTCGTCCTTGTTGAGGCCCTTCGCGCGGTACTGCTCTTCGATCTTCCATTCGATGGGGAGGCCGTGGCAGTCCCAGCCGGGGATGTAGCGGCTGTCGTGGCCCAGCATCTGGCGCGAGCGGACCACCATGTCCTTGAGGACCTTGTTGAGCCCGTGGCCGATATGGAGGTGCCCGTTCGCATACGGGGGCCCGTCGTGGAGCACGAAGGGCGGGCGGCCCGCCGCCGTCGAGCGCAGGCGGTCGTAGATGCCGAGCCGGGCCCAGCGGGCGAGCCACTGGGGCTCCCGCTCGGGCAGGCCGGCGCGCATGGGGAACCCGGTCTCGGGCAGGTTCAACGTGGCCTTGTAGTCGGGGGCCGCGTTTTCGGGGGCGGGGGTCAGCGTGTCGGGGGACATGGGCGCGTCCTTGAATTGTCCCGGCGTCTTTAGGGGAAGCAGGAGCTGGGGTCCAGCGGAAGGGGTGGGCGATTCGGGCGGGGCTGCCTCAGGGGGAGCGGTCCGAGGCGGGATGAGAGGAGGTTGCCAGAGCGAG
>CADCUU010000051.1 GCA_902805995.1 uncultured Rubellimicrobium sp. | reverse complement strand
CGGGGCCTAGCACGACCTCGGACAGGGTCGTGCCGCCGAGGGCCAGCGGCAGGCCAAACCCGTCGCAGGCGGTCCGCTCCAGAAGCCTAGCCACGCATCCGCCCTCCCTCGGGGTCGAGGAACACCGGATCGGTGACCTCGCACAACGTCTCCACCGCGCGCAGCCCGTCCACGAGGCGCACGACCTCTCCGTGCCGCTGCCGCCCCCGTTTCAGGAACGCGAGCCCCAGCGAGGTGTCGAAGGTCGGCGACCAGCAAACCGAGGTGACGTAGCCCTGGTCGTTCACCCGCACCGCCCTGTCGTCGCGGTTGTAGAGATGCGCCCCGGCAGTGAGCTGCCCCGACCTCGCCACCGGGCGCAGGCCCACGAGCTGCTCGCGCTCCTCGTCCAGCAGCCCCGGACGGCGGGAGGAGGCCCAGCCGATGCAGTCCTTCTTCGCGCTCACCATCCGGTCCATGCCGATGTCGAAGGCGGTGGTGCGGCCGTGGATCTCGGCATGGGTGATGAAGCCCTTCTCGATCCGCAGGACGTTCAGCGCCTCCATGCCGTAGGGGCCGCCGCCCATGCTCTCGGCCTGAGCGACCAGCAACCGGTAGAGCGCCGCGCCGAACCGCGCCGGCACCGCGACCTCGTAGGCCCGCTCGCCCGAGAAGCTGATGCGGAAGACGCGGCCTGGAATGCCCATCACCCGCGTCTCGGCACAGCCCATATAGGGGAGCGCCGCGTCCGACAGGTCGGCCTCCACGAAGCCTTGGAGCACCTCGCGCGACCAGGGTCCCGCGACGGAGAACTGGGCCCACTGCTCCGTGACGGAGGTGCAGTGCACGTCGAGGTCGGGCCGCAGCACCTGGGCCACGAAGTCGAGATGCCGCATGACCTGCGCCGCGGCGGCCGTGGTGGTCGTCATCACATAGCGATGCTCGCCCATACGCGCGGTCGTGCCGTCGTCCATGACGAAGCCATCCTCGCGCAGCATCAGGCCGTAGCGGACCCGGCCCACGGCCAGCGAGGAGAAGGTGTTGGCGTAAACGAAGTCGAGGAAGGCCGCGGCGTCCGGCCCCTGGATGTCGATCTTGCCCAGGGTGGACACATCGGCCACGCCCACATTGTGCCGCACCATCCGGACCTCGCGGTCGCAGGCCTGCCGCCACGTGACCTCACCCGGACGGGGGAAGTAGGAGGGGCGGTACCACAGCCCCGCCTCGATCATGGGGGCCCCCCGCTGGACGGACGCGTCGTGAGAGGTGGTGTAGCGCTGCGGCGCGAAGCCCTGGCCCTGTCCGCCCGCCCCATAGGCGGCGATGGAGACGGGAACGTAGGGCGGGCGGAAGGTCGTGGTCCCCGTGGACGCGATGGGGCTCCCCAGCGTTTCCGCCAGCACCGCGATGGCAGGGACGTTGGAGGTCTTGCCCTGGTCCGTCGCCATGCCGAGCGTCGTGTAGCGCTTCATGTGCTCGACGCTCTGGAACCCCTCCTGGGCCGACAGGCGCACGTCCTTGACCGTCACGTCGTTCTGGAGGTCGAGGAACTGCCGCTTGCCCGGCACAACGACGAAGGAGCCAGTGGCGTGTGGCGTATCCTCGGCCACCGGAAGCTGTACCGGGGCAGCGGTGCGGCCCAGGTCGGACAGGGCCGCCTGCGCAGCGCGCAGCCCGTCGGCCAAGCAGGCGGCGGTCGAGAAGATGCCAGCCGCAGCCCCAGCCGCCTCCAGCCCCGGCACCGCGCCGGGACGCGGCAGGAAGGCCTGGAGCCGGTCGTCCCAGACGGGGCGTCCGCCCATGTGGCAGGTCAGGTGGATCGCGGGGGACCAGCCGCCCGACACCGCGAGGCCGTCCACCTCGATCTCCCTCCGCCCGCCTGGCCCGTCCACGGTGATGGACTGGAGCCCAAGCCGGCCCGTGGTCGCCACGACCTGCGCCCCGGTGACGACCGGATAGGCGGCGTCCCCGACCCGCGCCTCGCCCCGCGTGTCGATCAGCGCCGCGACCTTGAGCCCCGCCTGCGCGAGGTCGCGCGCCGTGCGATGCGCGTCGTCGTTGTTGCCGAAGACGGCGATCCGCGGCCCCGGCACCGTGCCCCAGCGGTTCAGGAAAGCGCGCACCGACCCCGCAAGCATCACGCCCGGACGGTCGTTGTCGGGGAAGGCCAAGGGCCTCTCGATGGCCCCGGCCGCCAGGATGGTGCGACGCGCGACGATGCGCCAGAAGCACTCCTGCGGCAGGTGCCCCTGCGGCGCGAGGTGGAGCCCTACCCGCTCCAAAGCCCCATAGGTCCCGCCGTCATAGGCGCCCGTGACCGTGGTGCGCGGCATCAGGCGCACGTTGGGCATCGACCCAAGTTCGGCCAATGCCCGTTCGGCCCAGAGATGCCCCGGCTGGCCGTCCACTGCGTCGGTTTCAGCCAACAGGCGCCCGCCCATCTGCGAGCCTTCGTCCGCGAGGATCACGTCCGCCCCGGCCCGCCCGGCCGACAAGGCCGCCACGAGCCCCGCAGGCCCCGCGCCGATCACGAGGAGGTCGCAGAAGGCGAAAGCCTTCTCGAACGGCGCGTCGTCAGCCTTGCCCGAGAGCCGCCCGAGTCCTGCGGCGCGGCGGATCACCGGCTCGTAGAGACGCTCCCAGAAGGCACGCGGCCACATGAACGTCTTGTAGTAGAAGCCCGCGCTCAGGAGCGGCGAGGCGAGGTCGTTCACCGCCATCGCGTCGAAGCGCAATCCCGGCCAGGCGTTCTGGCTACGGGCGTCCATCCCGTCCCAGACCTCCTGCATCGTGGCACGGGTGTTGGGCACCCCTTCCACGGTGACAAGGGCATTGGGCTCCTCGGAGCCTGCGGACAGGACGCCGCGCGGCCGGTGGTACTTGAAGGAGCGCCCGACGAGGCGCACCCCCTCGGCCATCAGCGCCGAGGCCAGCGTGTCGCCCTGGAGACCCCGATAATCCCGCCCGTCGAACTGGAAGGACACGGGCCGCGCCCCCTGGAGCAGACCCTTGCCGGACACCCTCATCGTGCGGCCTCACGCGCCAGCGTGGAGCCATGGACGGCATGGGTCACGGTGTCCCTCTCCACCACGAGCCAGGTCTGGCAGGGGTCGTGATACCACATCTCCCGCAGCCGCCCGGCGGGGTTGTCGCGGAGGTGAACGTAGTCATGCCACGCCTCCGGCCCCGCATCGCGGTCGGGCCGGCGCAGGGAGGTGTCGTCCCCCTGCACAGTGAATTCACGGCGGTCCCGCTCGCCGCAGAAGGGACAGGTCACGCGCATCGTCTCATCCCCTCAGTGCAGCGAATGCTGCGCCCCCGTGCCTTCCTCGTCCATCAGCCCTCGCCCCGTCGCGAAGCGGTCGAGCCGGAAGCCGCGCGCTACCTCGTGCGGCTGGCCCGTCGCCATCAGGTGCGCGAGGCACCAGCCCGAGGCCGGGACCGCCTTGAAGCCCCCGTAATTCCAGCCGCAGTTCAGGAAGAGGCCGTCGATATGCGTGCGGTCGATGACCGGGCTCCCGTCGGGGCTCATGTCCATGATGCCGCCCCAGCTCCGCAGCACCCGCGCCCGGCCGATCATGGGCATCAGCGTCATGCCCGCCTCCATCACATGCTCCACCATGGGGAGGTTTCCGCGCGCCGCGTAGCTCGCGTAGAAGTCAAGGTCGCCGCCGAAGACGAGGCCGCCCTTGTCGGACTGCGATATGTAGAAGTGCCTCATGCCAAAGCTGATGACGTGGTGGATCACGGGCTTCAGCCCCTCGGTCACGAAGGCCTGGAGAATATGGCTCTCGATCGGCAGGCGCATCCCGGCCATGGCGGCCACTTGCGAGGAGCGCCCCGCCACGACGATGGCGACCTTCTTGGCCCGAATCGCGCCGCGCGTGGTCTGCACGCCTGTCACGCGGCCGTTCTGGATGTCGACGCCCGTGACCTCGCAGTTCTGGATGAGGTCCACGCCGCGCTGGTCCGCCCCGCGCGCATAGCCCCAGGCGACCGCGTCATGCCGCGCCGTGCCGCCGCGGGGATGGAGGAGGCCGCCGTAGATCGGAAATCGCGTCTGCTCGAAGTCGAGGTAGGGGAGATGCTCGCGCACCCCCTCGCGGTCGAGGAGGATCGCGTCGTCGCCTTGGGCCAGCATCGCGTTGCCGCGCCGCACGAATGCGTCGCGCTGCCCGTCCGAATGGAACAGGTTGATGAGCCCGCGCTGCGAATGCATCACGTTGTAGTTCAGGTCGGGCTCCAGCCCCTCCCAGAGCTTGAGCGAATGGGAGTAGAATTCGGAGTTCCCGGGCAGGAAGTAGTTGGCGCGCACGATGGTCGTGTTGCGGCCGATGTTGCCGCCGCCAAGGTAGCCCTTTTCAAGTACGGCGACGTTGGTGATGCCGTGATTCTTGGCAAGGTAGTAGGCAGTGGACAGGCCATGGCCGCCCCCGCCGATGACGATGGCGTCGTATTCGGGCTTGGGCGCGGGGTCGCGCCAAGCGCGCGTCCAGCCCGTATTGCCCCGCAAGCCTTCGCGGATCACGCGAAATCCCGAATAGCGCATCGTTCCTGTCCCCTTGTGCGCCTGTTTCTGCCCCCTGCCCGCTTCGAAGGCAATGGCTTGGTGTCGGCCCGCTTAGGCAACCGCGAGCTCGCCGGCTTGGGTCGTCAGCGTCCCAGCGGCAGGCAGGAGGGGTTCAGGCCGTAGGCGTGACGCTCCACCACGTCGAAGCCCAGGACATACCGGCAGATCACGGCGCTGTCGCCCATCCCGCCCGCCGGTGATTTCGCGATCAAGAGCCCCGTCCCGAGCAGGCCGAGCCCCATCCAGGTGACGGCCGCAAGAAGGATCACGATGGCGAGCGTCCGCACGGCAGCCTCACTCCTGAATGCCCCGACATGTTCCTTTCACCGGACCCCGGGCCTAGCCCGACAAAGGCCGCGGGGCCAGACCGGTGCGGACCAAAGCCCCCCTGGTCGGGCAAAGGGTCAGAGCACCATCTCGGTGTAGGGGACCATGAGGTTGCCATCCATGCTCAAGTCGCGGCAGGAGCTCATCACTATCTGCGTGGCCCCTTCGAGCGTTCCACCCGCAACGATGGAGATCCCGAAGATACCATACTCCGAGGCAGCGAACTTCATGGGGCCTTTCGCCGCGATCTGCCCGCTATGGACGTCTATCTCCGACGGGAATAACACCCCGCCCCTAGTAAGGAACTGCGATCCGCCGCTGGCGCAGTCGTTCTTCACACCGATCCACATGTCCTGCCCGCCAGTGATCGACTTCACGTCGGTGTTCGTGGTGGCTAGGATCAACAAGATGCTGGATGTTCCGCCGTCCTCACCGCCCGAGGAACGCCTTCCTCTGACGAAGCAGATTGGACATCATGCGGGCCTCCTAGTGCAGCCGGGCCCCGGCGCGCTGGCCGGGAACCCGTTGCGGCAACAGGATACCCAGGATTGGGGCGATTCATTGACCTAGCGGTCCGAAGTCACGCCCCGCTATGGGGTGGTGGCCGCCCCGTCACAGCCCCGTCACAGCCCCTTGGCCTTGTAGCTGTCGGCCACGCGCTGGATCGCCACGAGGTAGGCGGCGGTCCGCAGGTCCCCCACCTCGGGGCGCTCGTGCCAGACCTCGCGCATGGACTGGTAGGCCGTGCGCATCGTGTCGTCGAGGCCGGAGCGCACCAGCGCCAGCTCGTCCGCGCCCTTGAGGTACTGCTGCTTGAAGCCGGGGCTCAGGGTCCAGCCGAGGTTCTGGTCCGAGGACAGGCGCTCCAGTTCGCGCACGAGGAGGAGGTGCTCCGCCTCCTCGGCGCGGCGCTGCATCCGGCCGAAGCGGATATGGCTCAGGTTCTTGACCCATTCGAAGTAGCTCACCGTCACGCCGCCCGCGTTGGCGTACATGTCGGGGATGATGACGACGCCGCGCTCGCGCAGGATCTCGTCGGCGCCGGCGGTGACGGGGCCGTTCGCGGCCTCGATGATCAGGGGCGCTTGGATGCGGGCGGCGTTGCCGAGGTGGATGACGCCTTCCAAGGCGGCGGGGATCAGGATGTCGCAGGCGGCCTCCAGGATCGCGGCCCCGTCCTCGTGGAACTTGCCTTCAGGGCAGGCCTTGAGGCCGCCCGTCCGCATCATCCACTGCTTGGCGTTCTCCACGTTCATGCCCGCGTCGTTCCAGAGAGCGCCGTCCCTTTCCACGATGCCGACGATCAGGGCGCCGTCCTCCTCCGACAGGAAGCGGGCGGCGTGATAGCCCACGTTGCCCAGACCCTGCACGACGATGCGCTTGCCCTCCAGGCCGCCCGACAGCCTAGCGCGGGCCAGGTCCTCGGGGTAGCGGAAGACCTCCCGCAGGGCGTACTGGATGCCGCGGCCCGTGGCCTCCACCCGGCCGTGAATGCCGCCCGAGGACAGGGGCTTGCCCGTCACGCAGGCGTTGCCGTTGATGTCGGTGGTGTTCATCCGGCGGTACTGGTCGGCGATCCAGGCCATCTCGCGCTCGCCGGTGCCCATGTCGGGGGCGGGCACGTTCTGCGCGGGGTTGATGAGGTCGCGCTTGACCAGCTCGTAGGTGAAGCGCCGGGTGATCTGCTCCAGCTCGTGCTCGTCCCAGGCGCGGGGGTCGATCCTGAGGCCGCCTTTGGAGCCGCCATAGGGCACCTCCACCAGCGCGCATTTATAGGTCATCAGCGCCGCGAGCGCCTCCACCTCGTCCTGGTTGACGGACATGGCGTAGCGAATGCCGCCCTTTACGGGCTCCATGTGCTCGCTGTGGACGCTCCGGTATCCGGTGAAGGTGTGGATCGCGCCCCGCAGGCGCACGCCGAAGCGCACCGTGTAGGTCGCGTTGCAGACGCGGATCTTCTCCTCCAGGCCTGGGGGCAGGTCCATGAAGCGGACGGCGCGGGTGAACATGTGGTCCACGGAGTCGCGGAACGACGGCTCCTGGGGCGGCATGACGGAATCCTTCACGGCGGACAATTCCCTGCTGGTTCGGGCGACGCGCCGGAGGGCCGCGATTCACCCATGCTGACGATATGGTCAGAGCGTAGCGCAAAACGCCCGGATTTCTTCCACCCTCCCGGCCGAGGCGGGGCCGGAGCATACGTTAGGGCGAGGGATCGGGGCCCATGGGCCGCGTCAGCCACCCGCGTCCGGCGACACTGGGCAAGCCCTCGCGGCTCGTTGCGCTTGGGATTCCCAAACGGCCTGCATTGCAGCGGAGTGCCTATAAAACGGTCGCAGGCCAGCCGCAGTTTCGGCCGCAAGCGGTCAAGATCAGGTCAGAATGAACAGCGAAGTCTTAACGGAGCTCTCGAAACAGAACGCCTGACTGGAGCGCCTGCCCCCTGCCGTTGTATTATTAGGAGTGACCTTGATGAACGATTCCGGCGACCTGCGCTCCGTGACCGCGATCTTCGACGACGCCGCCAAGGCCGAACGGGCGGTGGACTGGCTGATCAACATCGGCGTGCAGAAAAGCCAGATCCGGCAGGCCGCCCAGCCGGGCGCGGACCACAGGCCCCCGGCCACGCCCGCCCCCGCCCCCAAGAAGCGCAAGGGTCTCATGGGATCGCTGGTGGACTTCGTCCTCCCCGAGGATGGCAAGTCCGCCAACGGGCTGCCGGGCGCCGGGCCGCGCACCGTCAGGGTCTCGAACATCAGCGACGCCCTCTACGACACGGTGGTGACCATCCTCAACGACGAGGGTCAGGTTCAGGCGGAGATGGCAGTGCCGGAGCCGGTCCGAGCGGCGATCGTGGAAGCGCAGGCGGCGCAGGCCCCAACCCTCGACCTTCCGAACGTCCAGCCCCGTGCGGTCCAGGCGCCGCCAATTCACGCCGTGCCGGTTCAGGCCCCACCGGTCCAGGCCCCTCTGGTTGAAGCTCCGACCTTCGCCCCCCGGAACTCCGACCTGTCCGAGGCCAGCAACATCCCCGGCCTTATAGGGGCGTGCCTCGTGGATTCAGGTTCGGGCCAGATGCTGGCGTCGGAGGGGAACGGCAAGATCGACCTCGGCCTCGTCGCAGCGCTCAATACCAAGTTCATGAGGGTCTGGGACTACACCGTCGACCAGCTCGCCCTGGAGGAGCCCCTCGACGAGATCCTCATGACCCTGGAGAAGCAGATCCACCTCTTCCGCCCGTTGGAAAAGTACCGGTCGATCCTGCTCTACGTCGCTCTCGACAAGGCGACCTGCAACCTCGGCATGGCCCGCATCCAGCTCAAGACGCTGGAGGCCAACCTGGCGAGTTGAGCCCGGCGTCAGGGAGGTTGAGGACGGCACAGCGCGCCGACAGGCACGCCCCATGGTGGCCTTTTACCGCCGGCCCGCCGAACGAACCTATCGGTTTGCGGGCTGGCGAGTGCCCATCACGGCCGACACCGACAGCACCCTCCTGTTGGAAACCTGGATGGCCTATGCCCCGCGCTCTTCCTGTGTGGGGCGCGACGCCTTCGTTCTCTACGATGCGTCCGTCACCCGGCCCCGGGTCGCGCCCCGGCTGCGCCGGAACAGCCC
>CADCUU010000050.1 GCA_902805995.1 uncultured Rubellimicrobium sp. | reverse complement strand
TCCGGCGCTGCCCGCAGCCCCGCCAGCGCCCGCCGCAGTCCCGCGACCACGAGCCCGCGCACGAGGTCGGGGTCCCGGAACCGCACCTCGGCCTTGGCGGGATGCACGTTCACGTCCACCAGATGCGGGTCGCAGTCCACGAACAGCGCCGCCATCGGATGCCGCCCATGGGCCAGCACGTCCATGTAACCCGCCCGCAGCGCCCCGATCAGCAGCTTGTCCCGCACGGGCCGCCCGTTGACGAACAGGTGCTGCGCCGTCGCGGACCCCCGCGCCTCCGCCGGCAGCCCCGCCCAGCCGGACAGGTGATGCCCGTCCCGCTCCGCATCCAGCGCCACCGCGCCTTCGGAGAATCCCCGCCCCAGCACCGCCCGCAGCCGCCGCCGCAGCGCCTCGCGCGGGTCGCCCAGATCCGGCGTTTCCGGGTCGAGCCGCAGCACCAGCCGCTCCCCATCCGACAGATCGCGCAGCGTGAAGCCGACAAAGGGCTCGGCCATCGCGAGCCGCCGCACCACGTCGCCCACGGCCAGCGCCTCGGCCCGCTCGCTCCGCAGGAACTTGAGCCGCGCGGGCGTGGCAAAGAACAGGTCCCGCACCTCGACCACGGTGCCGCGCGTCAGCGCCGCCGGGCGCACCTCGCCGAGCCGCCCGCCCTCGGCCCCCAGACAGGCCGCATCCTCCCCCACCACGCGCGAGGTGAGCGTCAGCCGCGCCACCGCGGCGAGCGAGGCCAAGGCCTCCCCCCGGAACCCGAAACTCCTGATGTCGAGAAGGTCCGCCCCATCCGTCTTGGATGTCGCATGACGGGCCAGAGCCAGCGGCAGTTCCCCCGCCCGGATGCCGCAGCCGTCGTCCTCCACCCGGATCAGGGCCCGCCCCCCTTCCGCGATGGCGATGTCGATCCGCATCGCCCCCGCATCAAGCGCGTTCTCCACCAGCTCTTTCACCGCCGAGGCCGGGCGCTCCACCACCTCCCCCGCCGCGATGCGGTCGATGGCGCGAGGGTCGAGCGGCCGGATGGTCGGCACGCGGGGGGAGGGATCGTGGCGCGTCATGCCCGAAACATTACGCGCGCCCTCCGTCCTTGACGAGGGGCGTGCGACAGCCGTTCACTGGCGGAAGGTCACTCCGACGCCGCACCTTCCATGGCCGGGGCGTCAGCGGGCGCCTCCATCCCCTCCGCAGGGGCGGCAGCCGGGGCCGGCGCAGCCGACTCCTCCACGGGCGCCTCCACGACCGGCTCCGCCTCCTCGGCCTGCTCCAGTCCCTCGGGCTGCCCCACGACCACGAAATGAAGCCCCTCGGGGTCCATGAGCTCCCCCGCCACGCGACGGATGTCCTCCATGGTCACCGCCTCGATGTAGCTGTTGCGGTTGATCACGTAGTCCGGCGGCAGCCCGATCAGCTGCATCCCCACAAGGATGCCCGCGATCTCGGAATTGCCGTCGAAGCGCAGCGGGTATTCTCCCGTCAGGTAGGTCTTGGCCGCCCGAAGCTCCTCCTCGGTGATGCCGTTCGCCGCCACGTCCGCCCAGATGTCCCGCACGACCTCGATGGCCTCCGCGATGGTCCGGTTGTCGGAGGCGACCGAGCCCAACCACATCTCGGCATAGTCCTTGGGCACAAGGTAGGTCCCGATCCCGTAGGTCAGGCCCCGCTTCTCCCGCACCTCGGTCATGAGGCGCGACTCGAAGCCGCCCGCCCCCAGGACGTGGTTCAGGATCGTCGCCGCGAAGTAGTCTGGGTCGTCCCGCTCCATCCCCTCGTGGCCGAACATGGCCGTGGCCTGCGGCGTGGGATAGTCCACCACGGTCACGCCGCCCTCCAGCCCGAAGGCCACCTCGGGCGGCTGCGCGGGTCCCTCCTCGGGCAGGTCCCCCAGAAGCTCGTCCAGAAGCGCGCCCAGCTCCTCGGGCGTGATGTCCCCCACCGCGCCCACATAGACGCGGTCCTTCACCAGCGTGTCCCGATGCGCCTGCACGAGGTCCTCGCGCGTCAGCCCCGCCACCGTGTCGGGCGTGCCGCTCAGCGACGACCCATAGGGATGGTCCCCAAAGGCCTGCGCCATGAACACGTCGCCCGCGATGGTCCCCGGGTCCTGGGCGTCCGACGCGATGTTCGACTCCACCTGCGCGCGCACCCGCTCGATGGCGTCCTCGTCGAATCGCGGCTCCACCAGCGCCTGCCGCAGCAGGTCCACCGCCTCGTCGCGGTTCTCCGTCAGCATGGAGGCCGAGATCGACACGGTATCGTCCCCCGCATCGAAGCCGAACGACGCCGCGAGCCCCTCGCGCGCTTCCTGGAACGCGCGGGCATCCATGTCGCCCGACCCTTCCTCCAGAAGCGCCATCATCAGGTTCACCGCCCCGCGCTTGCCCTCGCGGTCGAGGTTCGCGCCCCCCCGGACATGGATCTCCAGCGCGGTGAAGGGGATGGAGTGCTCCTCCACCAGCCAGGCCTCGATCCCCCCGGGCGAGGTCACCTCCTGGATCTCCACCGCCGCCTGCGCGGAGACGGCCCAGACAGAGGCCCAGAGGGAGACGGAGGCACAGATTGCGGCACGGATCATTGAGAGGCCTCCTCGGCGTCAGGGGCCGCCGCGGGCGCGACAGCAGGTTCGGCAGCAGGCTCGGCAGCGTCAGCAGCAGCCTCGGCGGGCGCGGACACGAACAGGGTCACGGAGGACCGCTCGTCCAGCACATCCCGCGCGGCGGCCATGACGTCCTCGGCCGTCACGGCCTGGAGGATCTCGGGCCAGGCCTGGATATCCTCGACCGACAGCCCGGTGGCGAGCCCCGCCCCATAGCGGTTCGCGAGCCCTTCCACGTTGTCCAGCGCATAGGTCTCGGCCGCGCGGAACTGGGTGCGGATGCGCTCAAGCTGCGCGGGGTCCACCCCTTCCGCCAGGAACTCCGTGACGGCAGCCTCCATGGCGGCCTCGGCCTCCTCCAGCGAAACGCCCGGGCGCGGCGTCACGCTGATCCCAAAGGTCGCGTCATCGAGAGCCGTCCCGCTGTAGCCCGCCCCCGACCCCAGCGCGACCGGCGCCTCGAAGGTCAGCTCCCGCGCCAGAACCGAGGTGAACGACGACCCACCCAGGATCTCCGCGAGGTACAGGAGCGCTGCGGCCTCCTGCTGCTCGCCGGGGTCGCGGGCGGGGGCGATGTAGCTCCTCACCAGATAGGGCTGGGCCACGCGCGGGTCCTCATAGACCACGCGCCGCGCGGCAACCTGCGGAGGCTCCTGTTGCCGCACCCGCTCGGGCAGGCCCGGCTCGGCGGGGATGACGCCGTAATGCTCCTCGGCCATGGCGATCACCGCCTCCGGCTCCACGTCGCCCGCCACGACAAGGATCGCGTTGTTCGGCGAATACCAGAGATCGTAGGTCCCCAGCACGTCGTCCATGTCGAGCGCTTCCATCTCGTGGCGCCAGCCGATCACCGGCTGCCCGTAGCGGTGGTTGAGGAACAGCGCCGCGCGCATCTGCTCCTGCGCGATCGATCCGGGCTCGCTTTCCACCCGGCTCGCGCGCTCCTCCAGGATCACCTGCCGCTCCGTCTCGATGTCCTCGGGCGTCAGCCGGAGGTCGTTCATCCGGTCCGCCTCCATCTCCATCATGAGGTCCAGCCGGTCCGCCGCCACCCGCTGGTGGTAGGCGGTGTAGTCGTAGCTGGTGAAGGCGTTGTCCGAGCCCCCGTTCTCGGCCACGACGCGGCTGAACTCCCCTGATTCGAGGTCGTCCGTCGCCTTGAACAGCAGATGCTCCAGGAAGTGGGCCACGCCCGACACGCCGGGGGGCTCGTCGGCGGATCCGGTGCGGTACCAGACCATGTGGACGGCCACGGGCGCGCGATGATCCTCGATCACCACCACCTCCATGCCGTTGTCGAGCCGGGCGGTGGTCACCTCCTGCGCCACGGCAGGCGCGGCGAGGACGGCAAGAAGGAGGGCGGGCAGACGTCTCATGGGCGGGGCTCCGGACAGCGGACAGTTGCGCGCAACGTCCACCCTAGATGGCCCGCCCGCAAGCGGGTGCAACGCCCAAGTGATCGTCCGAGAGGTGACCGGATGAGAGATGGCCGTGTGAGAGGGCGGCTCAGCGCCCCGGCGTGGCCCGGTTCGCCCCGCCCGGCGCGGGCAGGTCCAGCGCCGCGGGGATGACCAACGGCAGCGCCGGGGTCAGCACGATGGGATTGGCCGTCGTGCGCCCGTACTCCGCGCGCCAGTCGCCACGGGGCCCTCCACCACAGGCGGCAAGGGCCAGGAGCGCGATCCAGGCCGCGCCGCGAAGGGAAGAACGTGCCGTCATGACGCCCTCATAGCGCAGCCGAATCGGCGCGTCACCCCGTCTTTGCAGGCTTCGCGGGCTTCTCGCGCGCAGCGGGCCCTTTCCCACGCCCCGCAAAGAGCACGAGCCCCAGCGCCCCCGCGAAGACGGCGATGTCGGCCACGTTGAACGCATAGGGATTCTCGATCCCGCAGCAGCTCATGTTCAGGAAGTCGGCCACCGCCCCATAAAGGATGCGGTCCACCACGTTCCCCAGCGCGCCCCCGACCAGAAGCCCCGCCGAGATGTGGACCCGCCGCCCGCCCCCCTCGCGCCAGACCCAGGCAGTCACGAAGCCCGATATGCCGATGGCCAGCGCCACCAGCACCCAGCGCATGTCGATCTCGGCAAAGAGCCCGAAGTTCACCCCCCGGTTCCAGGCCATGCGCAGGTTCAGCAGCGGCGGCAGGAGGTCGATCTCCATCCGCGTCCGCAGGTCCATCCAGTGGACGACCAGCCATTTCGTGGCCTGGTCGAGGAGGAAGACCCAGAAGGCCCACCAGAACATGAGCCGCGTGGGCGGGGGCTGGCGCAAGCGTGGCATGTCAGTGCCGGAAATGACGCATGCCGGTGAACACCATGGCCAGGCCCGCCTCGTCCGCCGCCGCGATCACCTCCGCGTCCCGCATGGAGCCCCCCGGCTGGATCACCGCCACCGCCCCCGCGCGCACGGCGGTCTCGATCCCGTCCGCGAACGGAAAGAAGGCGTCCGACGCCAGCACCGGCGCGCCCGGCACCTCGGCCATCCGCGCCATCTTGCGCGCCGCGACCTCCGCCGAATCGACCCGGCTCATCTGCCCGGCGCCGATCCCCACCGTGGCCCCGCCCTTCGCGAGCACGATGGCGTTCGACTTCACGTGCTTGGCGACCGTCCAGGCGAACAGCAGGTCCCGCAGTTCCTCCTCCGAAGGGGCGCGCCTCGTCACCACCTTCAGGTCCGCGCGCGTCACGAATCCCGCGTCGCGGTCCTGCACCAGGAACCCGCCCGCCACCTGCTTCCAGGCGGCCCCAGTTGCGCGGGGATCCGGCATCCCCTCCGCCACCAGAAGCCGCAGGTTGCCCTTGCGCGCGAATATCTCCCGCGCACCCTCGTCGGCGCCCGGCGCAATGACGACCTCGGTGAACACCTCCACGATGGCCTGCGCCGTCGTCCGGTCCAGCGGCCGGTTCACCGCGACGATCCCGCCGAACGCGCTCAGCGGATCGCAGGCCAGCGCCCGCGCATGGGCCTCGCCCACCGTCGCGCCCACGGCCACGCCGCACGGGTTCGCATGCTTGACGATCACGCAGGCCGGCCCGTCGAACTCGGCGGCCAGCTCATAGGCCGCGTCGGTATCCGCGATGTTGTTGTAGCTCAGCTCCTTGCCCTGAAGCTGGCGCGCCGTGGCCACCCCCGGACGCACCTCGCCGCCCCGGTAAAAGGCCGCCTGCTGATGCGGGTTCTCCCCGTAGCGCAGCGTCTGCACGAGCCGCCCGGTGAACGCCCGCCGCTCGGGCGCTCCCTCGTCCCGGCTCATCCAGGCCGCGATGGCCGCATCGTATTCTGCCGTCCGCGCAAATGCCTTGCGGGCGAGCCCCCGCCGGAACGCCCCCGTCGTGCCCCCCTGCGCCCCGATCTCCTCCAGCAGCGCCGGATAATCCGCCGGGTCCGTCAGCACCGCGACATCGGCATGGTTCTTGGCCGCCGCGCGGATCATCGCGGGCCCGCCCACGTCGATCTGCTCCACCGTGTCCTCGAAGGACGCGCCCCGCGCCACCGTCGCCTCGAACGGGTAAAGGTTCACCACCACGAGGTCGATGGCCGCGATCCCATGCGCCTCCATCTCGGCCAAGTGGCCCGCATCGCCGCGCTTGCCCAGGATGCCCCCATGGATGCGCGGATGCAGCGTCTTCACCCGCCCGCCCAGCATCTCGGGGCTGCCCGTCACCTCCGCGACCTCCGTCACCTCCAGCCCCGCCTCACGCAGCACCATCGCCGAATTGCCGGTGGAAACGAGCGCCACTCCCCGCGCGGCCAGCCCCTGCGCCAGCTCCAGCAGCCCCGCCTTGTCGGACACCGACAGAAGCGCCCGGCGGATCGGCCGCAGGTCACCCGGATCAGATAGGCTCATTCGTCCTCCTCGTCCCAGTCGGTCCTGGGGTTCAGGTCGCGCAAGGCTTCGGGTGTGCCGTAGCCCTTGGCCAGAGTCCAGCGCAGCCGCGTCACGGACCGCAGCGCCCGCCCGGCCAGCACGATCTGCTGCGCGGGCCGGGGCTTCAGCCGCTCCTCCTCCAGATACACCGAAGGCTCCAGCGCCAGCGTCGCCTCCGACTCGTGGGAAAAGGTCCATTCCTCGCCGCTGGGCAGCAACAGCTCCACCGTCCGGTCGCCCAACGCCGCCTCCACGTCGGGATGCAGGTGGAACCGCAGCGCAAAGGCCAGCCCCAGCCGGTTCGACGCATTCAGCGCGGCATCGAACGCCACGCGGTCGGCCTCGGTCAGCGTGGTCAGCATGTCCTCGCCCTCCAGCGCCCGCCCGTCCGGCGTCAGCCGCAGGATCCGCGCATGGGTGAGCCCGTTGGTCCCCCGCCACCCATCGTGGGCGAGGTCCACCTTAAACCCATCGCTTCCTGCCACGGCCTCCACCAGCACCCGACGTGGCCCGTCCGCCAAGGGCGCGCTCGCCTGACCCGGCCGCAGAAGCCCCAGCCGCGCACTCGACAGGGTGTCGAGCGACAGCGTCGAATGGCTGGCCGTCGCCCGCACCGCCCGCCGCCACCGCGACCCGAACCCCCGCGCCGGGCCCAGGCTCACCACCAGGGGCCGCCGCCCGGAGGTCAGCTCAAAGGCCAGCGTGGAGGCATGGGCCTCATGCGAGGCCGGCCCCATCGGCGGGGCCGCGGCATCCACGATCACCGTGGTCCGCCCCGCCGCCAGTTTCAGGAACCCCATATGGAGCGGCAGGCCCGCCTGCGCGCCCGCGTTCAGCGACGGCCGCCCGGCCGCCGCCAGCACCTGGTCGAGCCGCCCCTCCGTTCCCCGGCAACCGCCATGGAACCGCGCAAGGCTCCCATCGGCATGGCGCAACGCGCGCAGCGTCGGCACGCCCCGGGCCATCGCCGCGACGATCCCCGGATCGGTGGGCAGGTCCGCCGCCGTCAGCCGCGCATTCGCCTCCACCAGAAAGGCCAGCCCATCCAGCAGCTCCTCGGGGTTGCGCGTGGCAATGGCCCCCTCCCGATCGATGAACCGCCCCGCCTCCTCGGACAGCGCCCGCGTCGTCCGCAGCGCCTGCGCCCGCCGCTCCGGCAGCGCCAGCTCCCCCGCCAGCAGCCCAGACAGCGCCGCGATCCGCGGCCGCCCCGCAGGCGCGCTCGGCCAGCGCTTCTCCAGGAACCGCGTATGCGCCGCCACGACCTGCGCCAGCCGCTCCGCGCCCACGCCCGGGGGATGCAGCAGCACCCGCGCATGGCCCAGCAGGCGGATCAGCCGCTCGGCGGCCAGCTCGGGCGTCCAGCCCGGCCCCGCCCCCTGCCCGAACCGCGCGATCCATTCCGCCGTCCAGCCCTGCGCCAGCGTCCGTGTCGGCACCTCGCCCACCGCCGCCAAGTCGTCGAGCCAGCGGAAATCGTGCAGGACCGCCCGCTCCGGCTCCTCCGGCGCGAGGTCCCAGATCACCCGCCCGGGCTCCTCCACCCGCGTGTCCCCGATCCGGAGCCGCCCGCGCAGGAGCCGCCGCCCCAGCACGGGATCCCCCGCAACCCGAGGCTCGGGCCAGGACAGGGCGCCCGCGGGCCGCGCGCGCGACGCAAGTCGCGCCTGGACCCGGTCGCCCAGGCCCCCGGCCCCCATGCGCCACCCCGATCCTAGGCCCACCCCGTCCTCCCCTGAAATCCCGCAGATGTTAGGCCGCGCCCCGCGCGCTTGTCACCAAGGCCCGGCGCAAGGCCCCGTCCTGTCGCGGCTTTGTCACGAGGGCTTGCGGAACCGCGCCACGAAGAATCCGTCCAGGCCCCCGACCTCGGCCCAGTGGTCCGGCCGGGTCCGCAGGCCCAGCGGCGTGCGCCAGACCTCCTCGATCCCCTCGGCCTCCGGCCGCTCCACCGCCAGCCCCGGATGACGGGCCAAGGTCGCCTCGGCCTGCCTTTCCCCTTCCTCGGGCAGCAGCGAACAGGTCGCGAACACAAGC
>CADCUU010000049.1 GCA_902805995.1 uncultured Rubellimicrobium sp. | reverse complement strand
CCCCGACGCGCCCCAGACAGCTGAACCGAAGCGGGCCGTCATTTTGGCTCTTGCGTCCGTCGGGCTGGCGCGGAACGTGGGCGCGGCAGGTCCGATCGTCCGGCCCGCGCCTTCAAGCCCCGCGAAGGCGGCGACCGTCCCGCCCGGTCCTACAAGCCGCGTGAGGAAGGCGACCGTCCGCAACGTGGCTTCAAGCCCTCCGGCCCGGCGCGCTCCGGCGGCGACCGTCCCGAGCGCTCCTTCCGACCGCGCGAGGATAATGCAGGCCGTCCGCCCCGCGCCGGTGGCGCACCCCGTCCGGGCGGCCCCGGTGGCCCCCGCAAGGGCCCGCCCCGCGCCGGCGGCTTCAAGGGCCCGCGCAAGGGCTGATCGCCCAAGCGAGGGCGAACCCTCGTCACCCCGGAACGCCTCGGCCCCTACGGGGTTGAGACCGGGTCCGCGCCGCCCCACATCCCTTGTGGCGGCGCGGCCGCTCGGGGATGATGGGGCATGGCGCGGCTGATCCTTCTGCTGTTCTTCTTCACGATGCTCGCCCTCGCCTTCGCGGCGGCGGTGACAGCTTGGCGTGCCATGACCGCGCCCCCTCCTCCCGCCCGCCTTCCCGCGACGACGGAGGACCGAATGCCCCCAGCATTCCGAAACATCAGCTATGTCGTTCTGCTCCTGCTCCTGGCGGGGCTCACGGGCGGCTGGCTGGGGCCCAGCTGATGGCCCGGCGCTTCGGCGGCCGCTTCAGCCCCGGCGGCACCACCCCGCAGGACCCCACCGCCCGCGCCGCGCAGGACGCGCTGGCGGAAACCCGGCGCGTGGACGCGGCAGGGGCCAAGGCCAACCTGCTCTTCGTGCCCCCCGCCCTCGCCGCCGTCACCGGCCTCTTCGGCGGGCCGGAGGTGCTGGTCCTGAGCCTCGGCGCCGCCGCCGTCCTCACCCTCTCCGCCTGGCTCCTGCGCGAAGGGCTCCGGGCCGAGGCCGCCTATGAGGCGCGTCCCGTCGCCCGCAGGCCCGCCCTGCCCCGCAAGATGCTGGCCGCGACCCTAACCGGCGGGGGCACGCTGCTCGCGGCGCTGTCGGGCGGCACGGACCTGTTCGGCAGCCTCCTCTACGCCCTCGCGGCGTCGGGCCTGCACCTCGCCGCCTTCGGCCTCGACCCCCTGCGCGACAAGCGGGTGGAGGGCGTGGACACGTTCCAGCAGGACCGCGTCGCCCGCATGGTGGAGGAGGCCGAGGGCTACCTGTCCGCCATCCGCGATCAGGTGCGCTCCTTAGGCGACCGCCCGCTCGAACTCCGCGTCGCGGGCTTCGAGGCGCTGGCCCGCCGCATGATCCGCAGCCTGGAGGAGGACCCGCGCGACCTGTCCGCCGCGCGCCGCTACCTGGGCGTCTACCTCATGGGCGCCCGCGACGCGACGGTGCGCTTCGCCGAACTCTACCGCCGTACTCGCGACCCCCGGGCCCGCGCCGACTACGAGGCCCTTCTGGGCGACCTAGAGTCCAACTACGCCGAAGGCACGACCCGCCTCCTCGAAGGCGGGCGCGAGGCCATGGACCTGGAAATCACCGTGCTGCGGGACCGCCTCCAGCGCGACGGCGTGACCATCGAGCGATAAGGGGAAAGAGCCATGTCCGACACCACCCGCCAAGCCGCCGAGGCCGCCCTTGCCCAGGCCGAGAAGGTCACCGCCGTGATCCTGCCCGAGCCCAAGGACGCCTCCGAGGTCACGCCGCTGGATCGCGCCACGCCCGAGATGTCCGAGGAGATCCGCCGCCGCATGGCCGAGATCGACCTGGGCAACACGGGCTCCGTCGTGGCCTTCGGCTCCAAGGCGCAGACCGAGCTTCAGCAGATCAGCCAGTCCATGCTCCAGGGCGTGCGCAACAAGGACGTAGGCCCCGCAGGCAACTCGCTGCGCGAGATCGTGTCCACCATCCGCGGCTTCTCTACCGAGGAGCTCGACCCCCGGCGCGAGAGGTCCTTCTGGGAGAAGCTGACGGGCCGCGCGGCCCCCATCGCCAAGTTCACCGCCCGCTTCGAGGAGGTGCAGGGCCAGATCGACCGCATCACCGGCGACCTCCTCAAGCACGAGCACGCGCTCCTCAAGGACATCGAATCGCTCGACCGGCTCTACGACAAGACGCTCGCCTTCTACGACGAGCTCGCGCTCTACATCGCCGCGGGCGAGGCCAAGCTCAGGGAACTCGACACGACGACGATCCCGCAGGCCGAGTCCGAGGTCCAGGCCGCCGCCCAGGATCAGGCCGTCATGGAGGCGCAGGAGCTGCGCGACCTCCGCGCCGCCCGCGACGATCTGGAACGCCGAGTCCACGACCTCCGGCTCACCCGGCAGGTGACGATGCAATCGCTCCCCTCGATCCGTCTCGTGCAGGAAAACGACAAGAGCCTCGTCACCAAGATCAACTCGACGCTCGTGAACACCGTGCCCTTGTGGGAACAGCAGCTCGCCCAGGCGATCACGATCCAGCGCAGCTCCGAGGCGGCGAGCGCGGTGCGCGAGGCCAACGACCTCACCAACGAACTCCTGACCCGGAACGCCGAAAACCTGCGCCAGTCCAACCGCATCGTGCGCGAGGAGATGGAGCGCGGCGTCTTCGACATCGAGGCGGTGCAGGCGGCCAACGCGAACCTCATCGCCACGATCAATGAATCGCTCCAGATCGCCGACCAGGGCAAGGCCCGTCGCACGAATGCCGAAGCCGAGCTCGAACGGATGGAGCAGGAGTTGAAGACCGCGCTCGCCTCTGCCAAGTCCCGTCCAGCGGCCCAACCGACAGGCGGCCCGATCAGGCGCTGAGGAGCTTCCATGCCCGCAAGATCCGGCCGGTTCCTTTCGACCCTCCTCGCAGGGTTCGCGGCCTATGGGCTTGCGGGCTGCGATACGGCCGAGCCCCCCGCCCGGCCACCCACCGAACGGCCCGAACCCCCGCCCGCGCCGCCGGAGCCCGAGCCCAAGGCTGAGGCGCCCGAGTCCCCGCCTCCGCCGCCGTCGGAGGAAAGCCAATACCTGCGCGACTATTACCGCCGGCTTCAGGTGGACCTCCTGGCGCAGGGTCTCCTTCGGGGCGACGGCGGCGGGCCCGACACGCCCTTCACCGACTCGATGCTGGCGCGCAACTTCGTGGCCATCGCGCTCTTCGACGAATCCGTGCCCGGCACCGGCCAGCCCCTGGCCGAGGCCAAGTCCGCCCGCCTGCGCCGATGGGACGGCCCGATCCGCATGAACGTCGTCTTCGGCGACTCCCTCCTCCCGGAGCAAGAGGTCCGTGACCTCGCCAGCATCCGCGCCTTCGCGTCCCGCCTGTCCGGCCTGACCGGCGTGCCCATCGCCGTGGAGGACAAGTCGGCGGGCGCCCCGAACTTCCACGTCCTCGTCCTGAGCGAGGACGACCGCGAAGCCTTCGAGCCGCACCTGCGGGACCTGATCCCCGGCATCGCGAACTCCTCGGTGCGGGCCTTCATGAACCTGCCCCCGGCCGAGCTTTGCCTCGCCATCGCGCTCGCCGAAGGGGAAAGCAGCGCCTACAGCCAAGTCGTCGTCCTCATCCGGGCGGAACATCCGGACCTCCTGCGCTCCGTCTGCGTCCACGAGGAGCTCGCCCAGGCCATGGGCCTCGCCAACGACAGCGCGCAGGCGCGGCCCTCGATCTTCAACGACGACCAGGAATTCGCGCTTCTCACCGGCCATGATGAGCTTCTGCTGCGCATCCTCTACGACCCGCGCCTGCGCACCGGCATGACGATCGAGGAAGCCACCCCCATCGTCCAGCAGATCGCAGGGGAGCTGGTCGGCGGCCCCGTCTAACGGCAGGACCGCGCGCAAGGTCAGGAAAGCCGCCGTAGCACGTGGCCCTTTGCCCCCCTATATCTGACCGCATCGAGGCCCGGGCCGCAGGCGCGCCCCCGGCCACCCCTGTGTTGGAGCCGCCGTCCATGCCCATCTTCGATTTCCTCAAGGGCCAGTTCATCGACGTCATCGCCTGGACGGACGACACCCGGGACACGATGGTCTGGCGGTTCGAACGCTACGGCAACGAGATCAAGTACGGCGCCAAGCTTACCGTCCGCGAAGGGCAGGCCGCCGTCTTCGTCTATGAAGGTCAGCTCGCCGACGTCTTCGGCCCGGGTCTCTATGAGCTTGAGACCAACAACATGCCGATCATGACCTCGCTCCAGAGCTGGAGCTACGGCTTCCAGTCGCCCTTCAAGGCCGAGGTCTACTTCGTCAGCACTACCCGCTTCACCGACCAGAAGTGGGGCACCAAGAACCCGATCACCACCCGCGATCCGGAATTCGGCCCCGTCCGCCTGCGCGCCTTCGGCACCTACGCCATGCGCGTCACCGACCCCGGCCTCTTCATCAAGGAGATCGTGGGCACCGACGGCGAGTTCACGACCGACGAGGTCAACAACCAGATCCGCAACATCGTCGTGCAGGAGGTGAGTCGCGTCCTCGCCGGCTCCAAGATTCCCGTGCTCGACATGGCCGCCAATACGCAGGACCTGGGCAAGCTCGTGGCCGAGGCGATCAAGCCCACGATCACCGCCTACGGCCTCTCGATCCCCGAATTCTACATCGAGAACATCTCCCTGCCCGAGGAGGTCGAGCGCGTGCTCGACAAGCGCACCTCCATGGGCATCGTGGGCGACCTCAACAAGTTCACCCAGTTCTCCGCCGCCGAGGCCCTGGGCGCCGCAGCCGCCAACCCGAACGGGACGATGGGCGCAGGCCTGGGCATGGGAATGGGCTTCGGCATGGCCGGGGGCGCCGGTCCCTGGGGCAGCGCCCCCCAAGCGCCCCAGACCCACGCGGCACCGCCGCCCCCTCCGCCGCCCGCGGCGGAGACCCAGTGGCACATCGCCCTGAACGGCCAGACCCAGGGCCCCTTCGGCCCCCGCGACCTCGAACGCATGGCCCGCGAGGGGACCTTCTCGCGCGAGACGCATGTCTGGACCGCCGGCCAGGACGGCTGGAAGCGCGCGGCCGAGGTGCCGGGCCTCGCCACCGTCTTCGCCCAGGTCCCGCCGCCCCCGCCCCCCGCAGGCTGACCCGGCGAGCCACGCGAACGCCAGGGCCGGGCCACGTCCCCGGCCCACCCGTTGGCGCGCCTTGCGCGACCCCCGGCCCCCAGCGATAACACGGCCCAGATACACGGCCCAGACCGGCCCGAGGGACAGATGCCCGACCACCGCTTTCCCTGCGAGAACTGCGGCTCGCAGCTCGTCTTCGCTCCGGGCCAGACCTCCCTCACTTGCCCCTATTGCGGCCATGTCCAAGCCATTCCCGAAAGCGCGCGCGAGGACGTCGCCGAGGCGCTCCAGGAGATCGACTACGCCTCCGCCGCCCAGACCCTCGAACGCGGCGCGAGCTATGAGACGACGCGCGTCATCACCTGCCCCAACTGCGGCGCGCGCAACGAATTCCCCGAAGGGACCCAGGCCACCACCTGCCCCTTCTGCGCCACCCCGCTGGTGACCGCCACGTCCAGCGCCAACCGCCAGATCCGGCCCACGGCGCTCGTCCCGTTCCAGCTCTCCGAATCCCAGGCGCGGGACGCGATGACGGCCTGGCTGGGCAGCCTCTGGTTCGCCCCGAACGGATTGCAGGACTACGCCCGCCGGGGGCGCAAGATGGACGGGATCTACGTCCCGTACTGGACCTTCGACGCCCAGACCGACACTTCCTACCGCGGCCAGCGCGGCGACGACTACTACGTCACCAAGACCCGCACCGTGAACGGCAAGACCCAGACCTACCAGGAACGGCACACCCGCTGGCACAACGTCTCGGGCCGCGTCGCGCGCTTCTTCGACGACGTGCTGGTCATGGCCTCGAACTCGCTCCCCCGCGCCCATACCGACGGCCTGGAGCCGTGGAACCTGTCCGCGCTCGCCCCCTATCGCCCCGACTACCTGTCCGGCTTCACCTCCGAAGCCTACGGCATCGGCCTGGAGGACGGGCTGCGTGAGGCCCGCGCCAAGATGGACGCCGTGATCGACAGCGACATCCGCCACGACATCGGCGGCGACCACCAGCGCATCTCGGCCAAGGACACGTCCATGACGGACGTGACCTTCAAGCACGTCCTCCTCCCCGTCTGGATGGCCGCCTACAAGTTCCAAGACCGGAGCTTCCGCTTCGTCGTCAACGGCCAGACCGGCAAGGTCCAGGGCGAACGCCCCTGGTCCAAGTGGAAGATCGCGCTCGCGGTGATCGCGGGGCTCATCCTTGCGGGCATCGCCGCGTATCTTTACGCGCTCTACGGCGAGGGGGGGTCGGCGTCCTTCGACGGGGGGTTCTCCCTTGATGCCGGCCCGTCCTGGCTCGACGAATAACGAAAGGCCCCATCATGATCCTGTCCTGCGGCGAGGCGCTGATCGACATGCTGCCCCGCACCACCCCTGCGGGCGAAAGCGCGTTCGCCCCCTATGCGGGCGGCGCCGTCTTCAACACCGCCATCGCGATCGGCAGGCTCGGGGCGCCGTCGGGCTTCTTCTCGGGCCTCTCCTCCGACCTCTTCGGCGACCTCCTGCGGCAGGTGCTGGCGGAATCCCAGGTGGACACCTCGCCCGCCCATGTCTCCCCCCGCCCGACGACGCTCGCCTTCGTGCGCCTCGCGGAGGGACAGGCGACTTATACTTTCTATGACGAGAACACAGCCGGTCGGATGCTCTCTCCCTCCGACCTGCCCACCCTCGGCTCCGAGGTGCAGGCCCTGTTCTTCGGCGGCATCTCCCTAGTCGGAGAGCCCGCAGCCCAGGCCTACGAGGCGTTGCAGGCGCGTGAGGCCCCGTCCCGCGTCACGATGGTGGACCCCAACATCCGCCCGTCCTTCATCACCGACGAGGGCACCTACCGCGCTCGCATCGGCCGGATGATCGCCCAGGCCGACATCGTGAAGCTGTCGGACGAGGATCTCCGCTGGCTCTCGGGCAGCGGCGACATCGCCGACCTCGCCCGCGCCCTCCTCGCCCGGGGGCTCAAGCTCGTCTGCATCACCGAAGGCGCGAACGGCGCGACCGCCTACACCGCCCGCGACACCGTCCATGTCGATGCGCCCCGCGTCACCGTGGCTGACACGGTCGGCGCGGGCGACACCTTCAACGCGGGCGTCCTCACCGCCCTCTGGCGCGCGGGCCGCCTCACCAAGGACGCCATCGCCGCCCTCGACGCCGGCGCCCTGCGCGACGCCCTCACCCTCGGCGTCCAGGCTGCTGCCATCACCGTGAGCCGCCCCGGCGCCAACCCGCCCTGGGCCCACGAACTGTGAGGGCCCTCGTCCAGCGCGTGTCCGAGGCCGCCGTCCGCGTGGACGGGGAGACCTTGGGAGAGATCGGCCCCGGCCTCCTCATCCTCGTCTGCGCGATGCAGGGCGACGACGACGGCAAGCCGCGCGCCCTCGCGGAAAAGCTCTCCAAGCTCCGCATCTTCAAGGACGAGGCGGGCAAGATGAACCGCTCCCTCAAGGACGTCGGCGGCGAAGCCCTCGTGGTCAGCCAGTTCACCCTCGCCGCCGACCTGCGCGGCAACCGCCCCGGCTTCTCCACCGCCGCCCCGCCCGCCGAAGGCGAGCGCCTCTACGAGCGCTTCGCCGAGGAGGTCGCCGCCCTGGGCATCCCCACCCAGCGCGGCCGCTTCGGCGCCGACATGAAGGTCAGCCTCGTCAACGACGGCCCAGTCACCATCTGGGTCGAGGTTTGAGCTTGCTTCCCCTCGCGTCAGCCTCTATGGCCCGCTTCATGAGCCAGAGCCCCATCGTCCGACGCCGACGCTGACCTCCCGCCGCCCCATGGGGCGGCCCGCTCCCGCTCGCCCTTTCCGTTGACACCTGTCCGGCCCTCCTGCATCGAAGGGCCTTCCATTTTCGGGGTGCTTCCCATGATCCCTGCCGTCCTGCCCACCTACAACCGCGCGCCGCTCAGCTTCGACCGTGGCGAAGGCGCCTGGCTCCATGCGCAGGATGGGCGACGCTTCCTCGACCTGGGCGCGGGCATCGCGGTGAACGTGCTGGGCCACGCCCACCCCGCGCTGACCCAGGCGCTGACGGCGCAGGCGCACAAGGTCTGGCACCTGTCCAACCTGTACCGCATCCCCGAACAGGAACGCCTGGCCGAGATGCTGGTGGAGAAGACCTTCGCCGACACCGTCTTCTTCACCAACTCGGGGACCGAGGCAGCGGAGCTCGCCGTCAAGATGGTCCGCCGCTACTGGCACGACCACGGCCAGCCCCACCGCACCCGGATCATCACCTTCGAAGGCGCCTTCCACGGCCGCTCCTCCGCCGCCATCGCCGCCGCCGGGTCGGAGAAGATGACCAAGGGCTTCGGCCCTCTCCTCCCCGGCTTCACCCAGCTCGCCTGGGGCGACCACGCGGCGTTGGAGAAAGCCCTGCGCGAGCCCGACGTGGGCGCCGTCATGCTGGAGCCCGTGCAGGGCGAGGGCGGCATCCGCCCGCTCCCCGACGCCTGCCTCAAGGGCCTGCGCGACATCTGCGACGAAACC
>CADCUU010000048.1 GCA_902805995.1 uncultured Rubellimicrobium sp. | reverse complement strand
GCCGGGCAGGTGGACGCGCTGGCCCAGGTCGCGCCCACGGTCGACATGACCATCCCGGGCGAGGATCTCGTGGCCACGGCGCTCGCCCGGCTCGACGCCTATGGCACGCTGCTGGGACGCGAGGCCGAGGCCGATGCGCTCGGGGCCGAGTTGAATGCCAAGATCGAGCAGGCCCGCGCCGCCGTGGAGGGTCAGGGCACCGCTCTCGTGGTCCTGACCAACGGGCCCAAGATCTCGGCCTATGGGGCCGGGTCGCGCTTCGGCTGGCTGCACACCGATCTCGGGCTCCCGCAGGCCGCCGAGGGGCTTTCGACGGACGCGCATGGCGAGGCCATCGGCTTCGAGTTCATCCGCGACGTGAACCCCGACTGGCTCATCGTCATCGACCGCGCCGCCGCCATCGGCGACGAGGGCGCGCGCGCCGCGGAGACGCTCGACAACGCTCTCGTGGCCGAGACCACGGCCTGGCGCGAGGGGCAGGTCGTCTACCTGCCCGCCGCCGAATCCTACGTGGCGGGCGGCGGCGTCCAGGCTCTGTCGCGCAACCTCGACCGCGTCATCGAGGCCTTCGGGACGGGCAGCTGACCGGTGACGGCCGGGGTGACATGGGGGGCGGCCGCGGCCCTTGCGGTCCTTGCGGGGCTGAGCCTCTTCACGGGGGTGATGGGCCTTGCGCCGGGCGACCTGCTCGCGGACCCCGAGGCGCTGGGCCTCCTGCTCGTCAGCCGCCTGCCCCGCACCCTGGCCGTCATCCTGACCGGCGCCTCGATGGCGGTGGCGGGCCTCATCATGCAGATGCTGGTCCGCAACCGCTTCGTGGAGCCGACCACGGCCGGAACCGGACAGGGCGCCGCGCTGGGCATCCTCCTCGTGACCCTTCTCTGGCCCGAGGCCCCGATCCTCGCCCGCATGATCGCCGCAAGCGTCGCGGCCCTCCTGGCGACGGCGGGGTTCCTGCTCCTCGTCCGCAGGCTGCCCCCGACCGAGCCGCTCCTCGTGCCGCTGGTGGCGATCGTCTACGGCTCGATCCTCGGGGCGGTGGTGGCCTTCATCGGCTACCGGCTCGACCTCCTCCAGTATGTCGAGGTGTGGATGAACGGCGAGTTCTCGGGCGTCATCCTTGGCCGCTACGAGCTGCTCTGGGCCTCGGGCGTCCTCGCGGCGCTGGCCTACCTCGTGGCCGACCGCTTCGCCATCGTGGGCCTCGGGCGCGAGACGAGCGTGAGCCTGGGGCTCGACTACGACCGCGTGGTCCTATTGGGGCTCCTGATCGTGTCCACGGTCTCGGCCCTGACGGTGGTGACGGTCGGCATGATCCCCTTTGTGGGCATCGTGGTGCCGAATGTCGCGAGCCGCCTCATGGGGGACAACCTGCGCGCGACGCTGCCCGGGGTGGCGCTCCTGGGCGCGCTCTTCGTCCTGGCCTGCGACCTCCTGGGCCGCGTGATCCGGCACCCCTACGAGATCCCCGTCGGCACCGTCTTCGGCGTGCTGGGGGCTGTTGTCTTCCTCGTCCTTCTGCATGGC
>CADCUU010000047.1 GCA_902805995.1 uncultured Rubellimicrobium sp. | reverse complement strand
CCAAAACGCCGCCACGCCTTATTGACCGCAACGATCTGGCCTGAGTGATCCAGGATTGCGATGTGGGCTGACAGGGCGTCGAGAGTGCCTTGGAGCAGTCGCTGATTACGCTCGACTTGCTCAGTGGCTTCCCTTTCGCGGGTCATGTCACGCGCTGTGCCGACCAGGCTGATAATGCGCCCAGTCGCAGGGTCCCGTACTGGCGACAAGCTGGTCTGCCAATGACAACGGCCGCTCGGGAAGTCGAGCACCTCATCGTAGACCATGGATTGGCCGCTCTCGAGACAGGCGCGATAGCGCGCCGTGACCGCTGCGGCTGCCTCCGGTGGTAGGCATTGCTCCGGCTCTTTTCCGGCAACCATGTCAAAGGTCAGTCCGGTCGCCCGCTCATGGGCGTGGTTGAGGCCTTCGAAGACAAAGCGGCCTGAGGAAGTCACGCTGACGACAAAGAGGCTTTCGGGGGTGTCGCTCCAAAGGCTTGCATAACGTGCCTTGGCCAAATCTAATTGACGCGCCGACTTGGCGGCGGCTGCCTCCACCGGCCGGATCTGTCTAAGCAGGACAAGGCTGCCTAGCGCTCCTGCAACCACGACCAAGGCGCCAACTGCCGCGATCTGTTGTGCAACTGCAGGAATGAGACCGTGCGCTGCGGCCGGGCGTCCTAGCGACACGGCGACGTAGCCTGTCACAGCAGAACGATGCAGTCCGACGAGGAGTTCGCCGTCGCTATCATGCACGACAGCATGCCCGCTCAGCGAAGGATCCTGAAGGAGAGATCGCAGATCAGTAGGCAACTTGAGCTCAGTTGCAGTTTCCTGCCCGCTTGTTGCTACGACCTGCAGACTGCGGTCCAGCAGGATCATGTGCTGTCCGGCTGTGTTTAAACCTTCTCGTTCCACGCTGTTCAGAGTGGCGGCTGGCAAAACCAGTGAGAGCACACCGGCCATGTCCCCCGCGGGACCGTCCAAGCGCAAATGGACTGCAATGACAGGCATGTCGGCAACGGGTCCAGGGACCTGATCGGAGACACTGAGACCCAACGTGCGGACACTCTCGTAATCCCCATCTGGGATGCCGGCTATCTCTCGGGCGGGCAGTCCGTTCCCGACGGCATCGAGAGTGTGCAAAAGCTGCCCGTTCATATCCCACAGGACGAAAAAGGATCCTTCGGAGTGGGGCGTTTCGACCAACTGATCGTAGAATGCCTGAAGGTCACCCGACCTGAGAGCAGGCGACTGCGACAGCCCCCGCAACAACAAGCCAGCGGCCGTCACCTCGCGATCGAAGGCCGCGGTTGTGGCAATTGCTTCCGCCTCAAGGCCGTGGGCAAATGCGTGCCGATCTTCGGCAGCTTCTTTCCAAAGGAATGTCGCACCAGCGACAAAGACCGCAGTAACGGCCAAGGCTAAGATCATGATGACCTTCAGCCGAAGACTTACGGCGTACCGGCCCTGCCGCGCATGACTGGTCGGCACGTCGGTGACAAACATGCAAACCTCCCAATGCCGTCTCCGCAGGACCAGAGTCCTGCGGCGTCAATCAGGAATTGTAGAGACGGATTGGCCTGCCGCATACCGGCTAAATCTGACAGGACGCTCAGGCCAAATAGCAGGGGATGGCAGGGTTCACGGCCGCAGATCTCTCAGTCTACTTGCCCACTTTTCTCAGGGTTTTGCCTGAGAGACTAAATTTGCACCTTGTGCCAGCCTGGCAGCGCAACCCGCTCCGGCGACACAGCCGACAAGTACCTGTCCGGCTTGTTGCTGCTGGCCGGCGACCTTGGAGATCACGGCGACAAGCGCTCATTGCAGGAGACGATCATGAACTTACTCCGTCCTCTCATCCTGGCACTTGCGATGCTTTCGGCTTCCGTGGGCGTGGCCCAAGATGCTCGCAACGAGACCGTTCGTTTTGACCGCGGGACGTCGGGCACCACTATCCAGGACTCGATCACTGGGTACGAGACTGTGCGCTACTCGGTGGGAGTGACCGCCGGGCAAAGGATGAGCGTACAACTCGATACCTTCCACCCGAGCACCTACTTCAACATCACCGCTCCAGGTGCTCAGGCGGCGCTCTTCATTGGCTCCATCGAAGGCAATGGCACGTCCTTCGTGATCCCCTCGAGCGGCAACTACATCATCGACGTCTACATGATGCGCAACGCCGCGCGGCGCAACGAGACGGCAGACTACACGCTGGGGATCTACGTCGAGTAGCGTGCCCACCTTCGCTCCCGAGCCTCGTGGCTCAACAATGGAGTTGGCGATGACAAAGCGACTCGCACTCATGGCGGCCCTCACCGTCCTGACCGGATGTGCCGATGGCACTTCCGTAACTTCGGGGCTCCCCCAGACCAGCGCGGCCGTATCGCCGGCCTTGGCCGCTGCCGCGTCACCAGAGGCCACCGAACTGGCCTGCAAGAGCGCTCTGGCCCTGCGGGAAGAGGTAAACGCCGTCTTTGTTCTCCCTATGGGCGGCGCGGCGATCCCGGGCGGGCGCGAGACCTTCTTGAGCCTTGACGGCAACAACTGGCTTTGCACGACCGACGCGCGAGGCAACGTGAACGGGCTTGAGCAGATGACCTTCTACTGAGCGGTCAGTCAGGCATAGACAATGACGGCGGAGGGCGCGCGGTTACGCGTCTCTGCCCACCACTCAAGTGAGGCGCCCACAGAGATCCATCGCACCTGCTCGAGCCATCAGAAGGTAGTCACCTAACGCATAGGCGTCTGCCTTCGGACAATGTTCCAACTAAGGAGCCTGCTGCCATGCGTAGCCTAACCCCGCATCTTCTCGCGTCGTCCTGCGCCTTGGCGCTTCTCGCTTGGTTTAGCTCGCCGTCTACGGCTCAGGAGTCCCCCGCAACCAACGTGGTGACAGGTGCGGAGGCCGACTCAGCGCCGGATGCAACGGCTGATACGGCAGCCCAGCTTCTCGACGGCGCTGAGCCTGTGGGCCAAGGGCGCCTGCAGGTGTGGACCAAGGACGGCCGCGTCATCTTGGGCGTGCCTCCCGACCTCCTGGACGAGCCGTTCCACTGGTACGTGGAGGTGGTTGGTCTGCCCGCCGGCGTGGTCGCCGAGCAGATCGAAGCTGGCGACCTCATCGCCCGCTTCGAGCGCCAGGGGGATCGCCTGTTCATTCGCGACCTGAGCGCGTCCTCGACCATTCGGGTCGGCACCGAGCCCGAGGTGCCGTCCTTGCCCGATCCCGGCGATCCGGCGGTTGGCATGCATGTAGGCGATGAGCCAGGCGGCATGCTGAGCGGCCTTGCCGGTGAGGACGGAGCCCCGGCGGAGCCGCCCTCCATTGATCCCCACTCCCTTCCCATCTCCGAGGCCCTCGCCCTCACCGAGACGGGCGCGATCCTTGCAGCGCTGCCCATCGCCGCCGAGCAGGCCGACGGCACGGCACTCGTAGATGTCACGGACCTCTTCACCAGCGACGTCGGCGGGCTCTCGGCGGCTCGCTACGCGGCGCTGACGGGCTTGGTGCCCAACGGGGTGGACCCGTCGCGCTCCTACCTGGAGGCCGTGCGGGTGAACGGCGATGCCCTGACCATCCGCTCAGGTCTCACCTTTCTTGGTGTCGATGCTGCCAACCCGACCGGAACCCCGCGACCGGTGTCGATGGATGTGGGCCACACCATCCACATTCTGCCCGAGATGCCCATGGAGCCGCGGCTCTTCGACCCGCGCGTGGGCTTCTTCGAGGTGGCCTTCACCGAGTTCGAAGCGGCCAGCGGCGCCGCGGTGGATGCGGGCGCCCTGATCGCACGCCACCGGCTCGTCAAGGCTGACCCGTCCGCCGCAGTCAGCGACCCCGTGGAGCCCATCACCTTCTGGATCGGCCCCGGCACGCCCGAGCGCTGGCGTCCCGCCATGCGTGCGGCCGTCGAGATGTGGCTACCGGCCTTCGAGGCGGCGGGCTTCTCGAACGCCCTCCAGGTGCTCGAGGCCCCCTCGCCCGAGGAGGACCCCGACTGGGCGGTGGAAGACGCCACCCGCCACGTGATCCGCTGGCTTCCGAGCCGCTACCCCAACGCCATGGGACCGCACGTGGTGGACCCCCGCACGGGCGAGATCCTCGCCTCGCACATCATCATCTGGCCCGACGTCGTCGAGTACTTCTCGCTCTACTACTACAGCGTCTTCGGCGGCGTGGACCCCCGGGCCGCGAGTCTGCCGCTGCCCTTCGATCTGCAATCGGAGCTGTTGACCTACATCGTCGGCCACGAGGTCGGCCACGCCTTGGGGCTGAGGCACAACCAAATGGCCTCGACCGCGTGGTCCGTCGATCAGATGCGCGATCCGGCGTTCGCGAACCGAATGGGACCCAACAGCTCTCTCATGGCCTACGGGCGCTTCAACCAGGTCGCGCAGCCCGATGACGGCATCACGCAGTTCTGGTCGGTGATCGGGCCCTATGACTTCGCTGCCATCCGCTGGGGCTACGGCGAGTTCGCCGACCAGGCAGCGCTCGACGCCTTTGCCGCCACCTTCGATGAGGACCGGGCGCTCCACTGGGGTGCCGGCGAGATGATCCCCGAGCTGGCACGGGACTCCTTCGATCCCCGCGTTCAGCGCGAGAACTCCGGAGCCGAGCGCATCGAGGCCACGCAGCTCGCCACCGCCAACACCGTTCGGGCGCTGGAGCGCTTGCCCGAGGCCGCGTCCGACGAGGCCACCTTCCAGCAGGCGTTCCTTGTGTCGCTTAAGACCCATGCGGGATACGTGAGCTCCGTCCAGTCGCTCGTTGCCGGCACCGAGCACGTCTTCGACCCCGGCGAGGGTCCGCTTGTGGCCCGCGTGCCGGCCGAAGAGCAGGCGGAGGCGGTGGCCTACCTCCTGGGCGAGGGGGCGGCGACGTTCGACGCCTACCGGGACCCGGTCCTCATCGAGCGTCTCGCGGTCGTGGGAGGGGCGCGCATGGTGGACGAGGCGCAGGCGAAGCTCGTGTCGGACCTCTTGGTCGGCGGACGGCTTGCGATCTTGGACAGCCAGGCGGACCTCTATCCGGGCGCCTATGGGCCCGCTGACCTCGGGCAGGACGTGATGGACGCCGTCTGGGACGACCTGGGCGCCACCTCGCGCACGAGCCGTGTGCTGCAGGCCGCTTGGGTCGACACCCACCTTGCGAGTGCCACGGCCTGGGCGCAGGCCGACGCGATCGAGGCGGCCGGGCTCGAGCAGACGAGGGCTGCCGGAATGGCGGACGCCGCGGGCATGATCCTGGTCGAGACTGGCGACGACACGGTTTACCCCGCCTGGCTGCGCGACGCTCTGCCCGAGCTGCGCGAGCGGCTCAGAGGGGCCGCCACGGCCGCAGCGGATGACACGGACCGGCTGCACTACGAGGACATGGCGGCCAGCATCGAGCGGCTGATGGGGGCTCTCGGCTGATTGGAGCGGCGCGCGGCCTAGCCTCGCGCGCCGGAACACTGACATGGACTTCCTCAACCTCATACGCTCGATCGGGGAGCTCCTGTTCGAGCTCCTCACCTGGCTGATCTACTACCCACGCACGCTGTGGCTGACCCTGCGCCGGCCACTGCAGATGATGGCCTATGTCGAGCACGAGGAGCGCGAGGACGGGGCCGAGCGCTACACCGACACCCTGAACCCGCCACTGACGCTGCTGGTGACTATTGCACTCGTTCATGCGGCCGAGCTGGGGATGCAGATGCCCCAGCCCATCTCGCGCACCGTGGTCGGGCAGCTGATTGTCGGCAGCGACCAAAACCTGATCCTGATGCGCTCGCTCCTCTTTGGGCTCCTGCCGCTCATGGCAGCTCTCCGGGTGGTCCGCGCGCGGGGGTTGCCCCTGGAGCGACGGCACCTGCGGGCCCCCTTCTTTGGGCAGTGCTACCTCGCAGCGGTTTTGGCGGGCGTGCTCGGCATCGCGACTCTCGTGGCCAGTCTGGACGAGCCCTGGGCCGACTGGGCAGCCGGGGTGGGAGCCCTTCTCGTCACCCTGTGGTATCTCGTCATCCAGACACGACTCTTCCGTCATTCTCTTGGCCTAACGACCACGCGTGCGCTTCTGCTCGCCCTCTGGGCCTTCGGGAGCGCGGTCCTGTATGTTCTGGCCATTGTGATCGTTCTGACTGTGGGGGTGTGAGGCCGCCGTCCACACCAAGAGACATGGCCGTCGTGCCTGAGCCAGCGAGCGGAACCCCAGTCAGGTCCTTCCGCCTACTCGGCTCCGATGGGAGCGTGGCCAGCCAGGAAGACAGTGAAGAACCCCGCCCAGTCGTTGACGATGTGGGCGCCGGCCGAGACCCAGAGGTTCTTGGTCCAGACATACGCTAGGGTCAGGACGACACGGGCCATGCCGATGATCCCAAGGGCCTGACCCCAGTGCCAGTCGTAGGTGGGAAGATGCGCCGCCCCGAAGAGGAGCGAGGAGCCTATCAGCGCGAGAAGGATGCCGATCCTTCGCGACCAACCCAGGCGAGCGGTCACGAACCACAGGATCGCCAGGAAGGGCAGGATCGCCAGCAGTTCCTCGCCCACCAGTTGGGGCAGCGTCGGCAACAGCAGGAGAACGAAGCTCCCGGCCTCCATGTCCTCCATGCTCACCGCCAAAGGGTTCGGTGCCACTGGCAGGAGCCAGCTCACCACAAGGGCTGTGACAAGGGACACAACGATGGTGGCGAGGGCCATCACGAGCATCTGCCCGATCTGCGTCAAGCCGACGGGACCGAAGAGGGCGGTCCAGTGGTGGCCCACGACTAGGAACAGGGTCGCGAGGGGGATGCCTGCAAATAGGACTGACTTGAGAAAAGAGGCAGTGAACCCGGCAACGTCTATTTGGGTCAGAGCGACGAAGGCTACGGCGACCCCGAACAGGACGAACGGCCAGCCACTACCGTCGATCGGCACTGGTCGGCCGTCATAGTACGGGAAGTCGGCTTTGGCAGTCCGGTGCGGAGCGTCCGCCATGGTGGTCATGGCTTCTCCTGCAAGATCACTCTGCAACCGGGAGCACGGCGAGGATTACTCAACTCGAAGAAAGTTGCCGCGAGCATCGAAGTAGCAATTGAAGTACACGGTGCCGCGGTTGCCTTCTAAGTAGCCCTGCACGACGTACCGGTCACCGATCCGGTGGGCAGAATTGGTGGTGATGTAACCGGGGCGGACACCGAAGCGGGATGACGCCTCCCCGGCACAGAAGCGTGGCATCTGACGCATGGAGATGGTGAGCGACGGCGCAGGAGTAGCTTGTGGTACGTCCCGTGGGTGTCGCTGCTGAGCGTTCACTTGGCAGATCCCATTGCCTCCACCGCCCGTCGTATAGGAAACGTTCAGCGTGTGGTCTGGATTGACCATGATCGAGATGGTTGTTCGCCCACGAGTTGCCTCGTAGTAGCTCGAGCTGAAGCGGTGCAGCTGCGCTTCCTCTCCGTTCACGTAAACGGGGCCGCCCTCGTCGGCGTGAACCTCGATGTGCCGAGGACAGCTTGCATTGAAGAACGGCACATCGGCACTGGCGGCCGTAGCCGACATCAGGAGAAAGAGTGCCTGTAGCTGTGCTGTGAGACGAGCGCGCATTTATGGCTCCTCTGGAGAAGTATTCGAACTCTGGGACTGGAGGTAGCGACCGTCTCAGTGACGACGGGCACACCGGAATTCGGCGCGGACGCCAATGGCGTGTAAAGCGTCTTGATCGGTCAGCGTCTTGGCACGCTGTAAAGAATGAATCCGTCGAGCCGCGCGACCTCGACAGCGCCAGTCTCCGTGACAAAGACTCCGAGGTTCTCCGCCCCTTCCGGGCAACCCACCAGGTCAGCAGCGTCATCGAGATAATCGATGGTTGCTGCGCTCTCGCCTACCCGGCGGCACATGTCGGCTGGATCACGGTAGCCGCCAAGCAATGGAAGTGACACAGGTTCCACCGGAGCGGTTGGAGCACACGCGGGTAAGGCCAACATTACGAGCAGGGCTGACGATCGCATCGAAACCTCCATCGTTGAGTGTGGGATCATCTCAGGAAAGCTAGAAGGGCGGAGCTGGAGCCGAGCAGGTCCAAGCGAGGACGGTTTGTGGCCGCGGGTCCAAACAGCACTGCCTGGTCAAACATCGACAATCCGGTTCTTCACTGCGTAGCGGACGAGATCGGCTGTGCTGTGTAGCCCAAGTTTGCGCATGGCGGCTGCGCGGTGGGTCTCAACTGTCTTCACCCCAACGCCAAGCATGGTGCACATCGACTTGTTTGTGTGACCCTCGGCGATCAGTTGCACGACCGATCGCTCCCGAGGTGTGAGGGGATCGCGTTTGCCGCGCTTGCGCAAATCCAGCAGCGTTTCGAGAAACTCTGCAGACAGTTTTCCCGAGATATAAGCCTCATGACGGCCGAGTGCTTGGACCGCCGTAATCAGATGATCGTTGGCGTCGCTTTTGAGGAGGTAGCCTCTCGCACCTGCGGTCAGAACGCTCTCGATTATGGATTGGCTGTCGTGCATCGTGAATACCAGCACTTCCGTACGTGGCATTCGGCTTCGGATTTCGCGGGTTGCTTCGACACCATTGCGGACTGGCATCGCGTAGTCGAGGAC
>CADCUU010000046.1 GCA_902805995.1 uncultured Rubellimicrobium sp. | reverse complement strand
TCCTGATCCCAACCCAGCCGCTGCATGACCTGGCCTAGGGCCTCGGTCTCGCGCTGGAAGGACATCAGCTCGGCATAGGCGGTCATGTGGGGCCTTTCAGGACAGGGCTCAGCCGCGAATGGTCACGGCAACGGGGTGGCGCGAGAGAAAGCGCCCGCGGATCACGAGGACCCACAGCAGGACCGCGCCCGCCTGATGGGTAATCGCGACATGGAGCTGCGCGCTCGTCAGCACGGCCCAGATGCCCAGCGCGATCTGGATCACCATCGCTCCAAGCACCCAGTGGAAGGCGCGCCGCGTTTTGGGATGCGGCGACTTGCGCCCCCGGAGCCAGACCACGACCGCCAGCACGGCAAAGGCGTAGCCCGTCATCCGGTGGATGAACTGCACGAGGCCCGCATTTTCGAAGAAGTTGCGCCAGACGGGCACGATCTCCAGCGGCTCGGGCGGGAGGAAACCCCCTGCCATGTCGGGCCAGGTCGGATAGGCCCGGCCCGCGTCGATGCCCGCCACCAGCGCGCCCAGCACGATCTGGAGGAACAGGAGGTGCATGAGGCCCGTCGCCCCGGAGAAGAGCCGCGGCTCCGCCTGACGGCGCGCGGTCAGCAGGTCCGTCTCCCTGCGTGCGAGCATGTTCACCTGCCACGCGATCAGCCCGAGAATGACGAAGGCCAGCCCCAGATGCGTGGCGAGCCGGTAGGACGCGACCGAGGTCATGCCGTCCTGAAGCCCCGAATGGACCATCCACCAGCCGACCGCGCCCTGCAGGCCGATCAACGCGCCGATCAGCAGCGTGCCGCGCGTGGCCGACTGGGGCATCCGCTTCGAAAGCAGGAAACCCAGGAACCCGGCAATGAACACGAGGCCCACGACCCGGCCCAGGAAGCGGTGTCCCCACTCCCACCAGAAGATGAACTGAAACTCCTGAAGCGTCATGCCCCGGTTCATCAACTCATATTGCGGAGAGGCGCGGTAAAGGTCGAACTCGCTCTGCCAGTGCTCCGCGTTCAGCGGCGGCAGCGCCCCGGTCACGAGGTCCCATTCCGTGATCGACAGCCCGGAATCGGTTAGCCGCGTGAGACCCCCAATCACGATCATCGCCACGACCAGCGCGAACAGCACCTGAAGCCAGAGCCGCACCCAGCGCCGCCCGTCGGAGCGCCCCCGGTCGATGGCCCCGGTCACGGTGGCGGGCCGCTGCTGGCTCCCCACCTCCTCGAAGATGCTGCGCGGCTTGGTCGCCATCCTGTCCCCCATGCTCCGGCGCGGGTCTAAGCCCCGGGCCGGGCCCGTTCAAGGCCGCCCCACCCGCGCATCCTGTCGCATATGGGGATCAGGGGGCGTTCCGGCGCGCCCAGCGGACCATCTGTCGCAGGATCCCGTGCAGCACCTGCACGTCCTGACGCGTCAGGGGCATCCGGCTCCACATGTTGCGCAGCGACAGCTTCATCGACTCGGCTTTGTGGTCGGGGAAGAAGTAGCCCGCCTCTTCCAGCCGCTCCTCGTAGTTCCGGGCGAGGTGATCGAGTTCCAGCGCA